>JAFSLP010000028.1 GCA_017448345.1 Paludibacteraceae bacterium
CTTGTCAATGTAGTTGAGGTACTGCTTCTCCCAAGCCATGTGCTCTACCTCGCCGTCAATCCATTTCTGGATGAGTTTCTGGGTGGGGTAGTCATCTGCGAAAGCGGCAGCCAGTTCGCTGAGCTCCTTGATGGCGTTCTCGTTGTAATCGGTCTCAATCTGCTGTTTGGGATCGTCATAGAAGGGGAACTCGATGGTCTTCATAGCCTCCTGAAGATCAGCCGGTTTGCAGCCGAGCTCTACCAGACGGTTAAGAACCTCTTCAGCCTCGTCCCACTCTTCTTCTGCTTCCTCTTTCCATTTGTCAGCCAGTTTGTTCCAGCCGTTCAAACGGTCGTAAGCCGAGAATGCGAAATGTTGTTTACTGTTTCCAAACCAAACTGCGCCCAGATATGCCAGGCCTTTCAATGCTTCTTCTTTTGTCATAATTCTTATTGATTAAAAGTTAATTATAAAAGTTTTACTATTTCTGCCTCGATGTCTTCGGGTTTGGTGGTAGGAGCGAAACGACCTACAACCTTGCCCTCGCGGTCCACGAGGAACTTGGTGAAGTTCCAGCGGATGTCGTTCTCTTTCTTGAAGGTCTTGCTGATGCCTTTTAGCATCGTAGCGGTAGCTTTGGCTTTCAGACCCTCGTATTTCTCCTCCGGACCGTTCTCCTTGAGGAAGGTGAATACCGGGCTCTCGTTCTCGCCGTTCACCTCAATCTTCGAGAACTGCGGGAAGGATACTTTGTACTTCAGCTGGCAGAAGGATACGATCTCTTCGTCCGTGCCCGGAGCCTGCTGCCCGAACTGGTTGCAAGGGAAATCGAGAATGACCAGACCTTGGTCCTTGTATTTCTTGTAGAGGTTCTCGAGTGCCTCGTATTGGGGCGTAAATCCGCAACCCGTAGCGGTATTGACAACTAAAAGGACTTTGCCTTTGTATTCGTCCAACTTAACCTCATTCTTCTTGGTGTCCAGCACCGTAAAATCATAGATGTTCATAACAGTAAGCAATATAATTAATAATGTTTTCATAATTTGCAGAATTAAATCGAGTGCAAAGTTACTACTTTTATTTTAATATCGCAAGCGACATATGTGTAAATAGTATGTTTTCTTAATAATTGTATATTAAATCATAAAGAAGAGTGCTGTTTTTTGCGTATCCGTCCGCGATAATCGGCTTGATGAGCACGGCTGCTGACACCTCTGTTGGCAACATAGCGGTCATAGTAACTGATGATGAGGGTGGTGATAGGAAGGGCGATAATCATGCCAATGACTCCGCATAATGCGCCCCATATACTGAGGCTGAGGAGGATAGCAGCAGGGCTCATGCCTGTGACATCACCCATGATTTTCGGTGTGAGGACCATGTCTTGGATACTCTGCACGACCACAAAGACCAGCGTCATCATCAAGAGCGTCAGCCACACCGGCTGCCCTGTCTGTGCAGACTGGATGAGGCACAGCACGATGCATGGCGGGATACCCAATGCCTGCATATAAGGCACCATGTTCAGCAAGCCGATAATCAGCCCCATGGCGATACCCATCGGCATGCCTGTGAGGCTGAAACCGATAGCGAAGAGAATGCCCACGCACGCGGCGACTGTAGCCTGCCCACGGAAATAGGCATTCATGTTCCTGTCTATATCGCCCATGAGCGTGACCACATGCGGACGAATCTTACGCGGGATGAAACGGCTGTATCCGGCACGTATGTTCGGGAAATCAATCATGAGGAAGATGAGGTACATAAACCCGATGAAGACCACCATCAGTTCGCTCAGCCAACTCAGTCCGCCTGTAATCCAGTTGCTGATTTTGGGCAGCAGTTGTTTGATGGAATTGGTCAGTTCGGGGTTTGCCAGCGCACTCTTCCAGTCCCACTCGGATTGCCATTGCAGCAGTTTCTCCTGTGTCTCGGCAGAGACGTAATCGTTGATATTAAAAGCGGAGATGTAGTTCTGGAAACCGACCCACGCCGCATTCACTTGTTCTGTGACCGGTTTGCGCAGGGCAGCCACGGCTCCGATGACAATACCGACTACCATCACGAGCGTGACCACTACAGCCAGCGCACGGTTACGCACACGGCATTTGGTCTGCACGAAGACCACCACCGGGTCCAGCACATACGCCAGCAGGAAACTGACAAAAAACGGCAGTAAGACGCCGTAAAGACGGGAAAACATAACTGTTTTACTATTTGGTCAGTTTGCCGGAGAGCCAGCTCCATATGCGTCCGAAGAGGTTCGCGTAGAGGTTCAGTTCGCGTGTGGCGTTCTCCACACGGCTCTCCAGACGGATGCCTTGTATCTCTGCCTGATGCTCCGCCTCCATGGTCTTCAGCGCCAACTCTTCTTCCGAACGAATCTGCTTGGTCATCAGCAGGATGAAAGGATGGATAAAGAGCGGTTTGCGGAAAGCGACGGCTATCACTAACAGGATGAGGAACACGCTCCCCACGATGAGCGAAGCTGCCCATACCGGCATGCAATTCGACAGGGCGTCTATGGCTGCCACGGCACCGAAAGAGAGCAACGCGAAGACGAGCAGCACAACCGTGAAAATCAGCAGGAAAAGACCCAATATACGGCTCACGATACCCACCACACGCAGTCTGCCTACGTTGCACAGCGATTCGCCGTACGCGCCTACTTCTTCTTTAATCCGGTTTACATAA
Organism: Paludibacteraceae bacterium; assembly: GCA_017448345.1. Taxonomy (GTDB): domain Bacteria; phylum Bacteroidota; class Bacteroidia; order Bacteroidales; family Paludibacteraceae; genus Colicola. The sequence goes on from JAFSLP010000028.1 coordinate 2,677, forward strand.
TCGTTTTCCATCTTATGCCTCCTCTGCTTTGGGTTGTTCTTCTGCCTGCGGGGCAGCGGCTGCTGCGTTTGCCTCGGAAAGGTCTTGTTTCAACTGTTCGCAGTACTCCTGCATGCGTTTCTTGGTCTCGTCTGCAAAATCTTTGATTTGTTCACGAACCTCCTCGCCCGTCTTGGGTGAGAGCAGCAGCGCTACTGTTGCGCCTGCCAATGCGCCGCCGATAAACAGGGCTGCGCCTTTGAATAAGTTGTTCATAGTACGTTGTTTTAATTAGTTTGTATATTATTTTTCTCTGAGCCATTCTACAGCACGTTTGTAAATGGCATCGAAATCCGTTGCCGCCTCTAACGGGAAGCCATAGACTAAGGTCTGACGGTCAAATCCCACACCGGCTGTGCATCGCATGTCTTCATACTCCGCCATCTTCACCGCTTGGTCAGCCGGTTTCAGTCCTTCCGGCGTGCAGGTGAACAGCTGCTCTTCATTGGGCTCCAGCATCAGTTTGGCTACCCGTGTCCTTCTGCGTGCGAGAAACCCGCTCTCTCCGGAGAGCAGCGTCACGCGTCCGCTGTGTGTGGCATGCGGAGCGTAATAGGAGGCATGCAGGTATCTCTGTGCCCATTTATAGTCAATGGCGCTGAAATGGTCGGTACTCATCAGCAGTCGTCCGCCCTTGTCCAGATATGCCGCCAGCGAGGCATAGTCTGCATCCTTCAGCGGCTTCCGCTGGCGTCCGCTCACCCAGTCAACGAGCGAATAAGTGGAGGGCTGAGAGGCGAAAAGACCACCGGTACAGGATACATAACTGATATGCATCTTCTGCAGCACGCGTCCGTGACGCACACTCCAGTCGCGGGTGTTACCCACTGTGATTTGCCCGGCATGGTCACGGTAGGAGGCACCCCAGCCGCAGTTGTCGTCGTTTATCCACGGATGGCTGCGGGTGTAATCCCACTGGCGACCTATATAGGCGCATGACATCCTGTCCTCACAGGCAAAACTGCCCGGCACAATGCCCGCATACGTGCTGTCTGCAAACCATTCCGGTCCATATGCATCGTCAAAACCATCCACGACAAGCACCAGTTCATCTGCCGTTTGATGGGTATTCCTGTCATCCATATACGCACTCACGATGGGTCCGGGCATGCTCAGTCCGCCTTCGTTGCATGCCACCACATAATAGTTATACTGTATGCCGCGTTTGAGTCTGACCTTTGTCTCACAGGATTTCTCCACCTGATGCACGTCCCATTCGCCGTCCTCTTGCTGGATATACACCATGTAATAGGTTGGGGTAGCGCTCTCCTCCAAGGTATCTATGACCGCCTCCCACCGCAGAACAGCCTCTACGGAATCTGCCGCATAGCCGGTGATATGAATACCCGTCTGTTCCACAGGCAGAGGTTGCACCACGGCATGTTTGCCGTTCAGATATTTGAGAATGCCTTTATACACAGCCCTTGCCACTACGAAACGGAACTTAGGATCCAAGCCGTATTTCATATCTGCCATGTTCTTATGGCTCAGCAGCTCAATCAGCATGCTCGGCACAACCGGCACGCGGCTCTCGCAATAGTTGGCTTCCATCAACTGTCTCCGCGTCCATTGGGGTGCTATATGCCGCACATCTTCAGTCAGTTGCGTCTGCACCCAGTCAGCAAAATTACGGTTCACATACGCTCTGTCTCGTCCGTCACGCAGGCGTGTGTTGCTGTCGTCATCAGCCGAGGTGTAGATGCACAGGGTACCGATGGTGGTACTGTCGTTGCCGCTGTCAAGGCCGTCCGTGTGTACTGCCAGACAGACATCTATCGGTACATCCAAGGCATTAACCCATAACGCACGGCATTTCAGGTCGTCTTTGTATTCGTCGCCTTCGTATATGTCCCACAGTGTGGAATCGGCATGCTGCGCCATGAGCCAGTATCGTGCTCCTTCGGTCCATTGAGGCATGCCGGAGATTCCCGGTTGCTGATGCTCAAGTCCGGCGCGAGGCATATAAATGGTTGCTCCTGCATTCTCCAGCATGGCGCGTATCAGCCGCACATATTCTTGGCTGTACAGGTCCTCTACGGTAGTCCATAGCGTGGCACGCTGCCATATCCATTCCTCACGGGCGTTGTTGTAATACAGACCATGGCTGGGCCATAAGGCGATGTTGCGTTCGGTCAGGTCGCTGCATTCACGGCCGGTTCCTTGATACGGACTACGGCTCAGGTCATATACTCCGTACTGACCGCAGTCGGTTACCAGTGTCTCGATATTCGTCTGCGCGCTGTAAATGGTCACGGCTCCATGCTCGTGCCCTAACACCCAGCGGCTCACATGACGCTTGAGGTCTTTGATACGTGCAGGCGTCCAAGGCACATGGCTCAGAGGGGTATTGGTATAGACGGACACCTTGTTGCCGTTCACGCGCAGGTTCTTCACACGCACAGCTGGTGACCACACACGGGAAAAACCGGTGTAGGCTGTCAGGGAATCACCCAACTCGCGCAAACCGGTATTAGCCTGCGCAGGAAGGGTGAAAAGAGAAATGAGAATACTTATGATGATAAACTTAGAAGTCTTCATCGCTCAAATCTCCGTTGCTCTGACGGTTTTTCAGGCTGGCTTCCTGATACGATTTCAGCAGGTCGGCAGCCATCTTGGCTTGGTATCCTTCGGCTATCTCGTAATCCTTGGCGTCGTTCTCTTTATAGACGATACGCAGTTTGATGATTGCCACGCCGGCTTCCAGTTTCTGAATCACTTCCGGTGTCACCTCATACGTCGTCTCCGTCCAGTATTTGGTGATGGTCTCACGTGCGACTTTCTCCGTCCGTTTCTCTTTCTTCACATCCACACCGGCTGCACGGTTCAGACGTACCGCCTTGCCGTCCGCAAAACGGATGAGGATACGCGACACGTCCGTGAACTCGTTGAACTCGTTGGTGTTGACGGTCTTGACAATCATCGTGGTGACATCTTGACCGTTTTTGTGTTCTTGGCAGAATGCTATCTGCGGTTTCAGATTCTTGTGGACAGAGCTGTCCACATGAATAAACTTGCCGCGCTCGGCAGCATTGACACACATCATCGTAGCCAGTACTACTGCTACGAATACAGAAAATACCTTTTTCATCTTCTTGTTTGTATTGTTGTTAATTTATTTTAGTAGTGTATATTATTATTTTTTTTTCGAACGCTGTGTTCGAAAATTGAACGTTAGTTGTTCTTGGTTATTCTTAGTGATTTTTAGTCATCTTCGATACTATTCCGATATCGTATTGGTACTATCTTTGTATTGTCTTGGTACAATCGTAAATCTTCTGTTTACCGGACGCACACGGTAACCGCTGGCACGCAGTTGCTCTAACAGACCTTTCTCGCCGCCTATATAGATGGCATCCAAGGTGATGAAACAACTGCCTTCTGCCAGATAGGGTTTGAGCCGTTTCGCCCATTCTTTGTTGCGCTGGCAATAAACCTTGTAATCCGAGAACGAGATACTCGTCTTGTTGTCCGGTCCCTCCACCTGATAAGCGATGTCGGAAAGCCTGCCGTCGCGGTACATGTCCCGTATGACGCGTTCTTGTCTTACTTCGTTCTCGGGGTACTCGATTACTTTGAGCAACTCGCTGCATTGCCAGTGGAACGGCTCGCGGTCAAAGAGCATATACATCGTCTCGCCGATATTGTCCAGACCGACCACCGGGATATTCCTCTCTGCTGCTATCGCTTCAAAGAAACTCTCCATCGACCGCTGTTCGTCGTACCCCAGCCATTGCCGCATCAGTTCGGCTCGGAACATCTCCGTCAGGTACGCCGGTTTCATCCGGCACAACTTGTCCAAACCCATGCCCAAATTGACGCGAAGACTGTTGTCTATATATTCATACTCCCTTTCGCTGTAATAATTCGTCAGTTTTACAGAGTCGGGCAGGATGGCGGCTTGGCGTAATGCGGCGATGGCTTCATAGTCCTGCATCGCGAATTCTGTCACCACACGCTTGCACCTGCCGAAGCATTTGAACACATTCGGGATAGTGTCTAAAAACTGCATATCCACATACCGGTTGGTGGCAAGGAGATACGATTTATGCTTGGCGCTGTTTCCGCTGATTTCATACAACACTTGTGCCGGAGCTTCCATAACAGGCAGGCAGACAAAGGATATGATAATCCATCCCAACCACTTCTTACTATGTGTTCTATTGATTCTCACTTTTTTCCTTTCTCTTCTCCTTCCTCCGCCTTACTGAGGGGGCAGGGGGTGTTCTTCTTGCCTATTTGAACCTGCTTATCAGGTTATATGCCTGATAGATTCCCAACTCTCCGGCTTTGCTCAGGTCGGCTAATCCTTGATCGTTCTCGCCGGTATATATATAGGTCAGTCCGCGGTTGAAATACGCCTCTGCAAACTCTCCGTCCAGCCGGATGGCTTGCGTATAGTAGTTGATGGCGCTTTTCCAGTCCCTCTGCGCGCACAGGATATTGGCTTTGTTATATAGTGCAAAGACGAAATCCGGCTGCAACCGCAACACTTGGTCATAGTCCCTCAGCATGATATCATAGTCCATAGTGGAGGTATTCTCCTGTTCGCCTGTAGCACGCTGGTATTCTAACAGCCGGTACCGCCAGTTGGCGCGGCAGAACGTTAGGATTACTGTCAACTGCTGGTCCGGAACAGTCAATTGGAGGGCGCGTGTGCAGTCGTCTATGGCGCTGGCATAGTCCTGAACTATGGCAAATTCGATTGCACGGGCGAAGAACAGGGACACATCCGGTGTTTCGTCTATCTGCTGGGACAATCGTCGTATCTCCGAGAAATGGAAATCCACCATTTCTGCAGTCAGGGCTATCTCCTGTCCTGTGAAACGTAAGGCGGCGGGAAGCACACCGGACTGATTCAGCTGCTCTACTGCCGGATGATAATAATTGGTCCGGCGGAGACTCAGGTCCTGACTGTAATAACTGAGTACGATATTCGGCTCGTTGACCACATCCTGATAGTGTTTCTGAACCGTTCCGCGTGTCTGGGACTCGTATTTCTGCTCCTCTTCGGGTATCTCTTGCTGGTTCTGTGCGGCAGACGCGGAGAACTCTTTGCGGTGGTCTTTCTTCTGCGGCTGTGCATCGGCTATCAGCAGGTCCGTATTGGGCTGTGATGACTGCTGGGCTTGGATATCTTCTTTGTGTTCCTCCAAGTCTTGGGCTTTCTTGCGGTAGCGGAAAGCGGCTTTCTGGTCGCCCTGTTGTGCCTTGGCTTGGGCTGCCAGATAGTAACTGGGCAGGAAATACGGATACCGTTCTATCAGTTCGTCCATATCTTCCACTACCTTCCGCCATTGTTTCAGTTGCATCTCCACCAGTCCGCGCTGGTACCGCATCTCGGTCCGTTCGGGTGCCAGACGGATTGCCGTATTCAGGTCTTCCAAGGCGTTGTTGTAATCGCCCACCTCCTGACGCATCACGCCTCGGTTGTAGTAGCAATCAGCATCGCGCGGTGCTATCTTGACCGCTTGGTCATAATCCGACAGAGCACCACGGTAGTTGTGCCGCCGGTAATGGATCACTCCACGGTTGATGTAGTCGCCTGCCCATTTGCTGCCTAAATTGATTGCCTGTGTCAGCTGCACATACGCCTCGTCATCATGTGCTAACATCAGGTTGGTGACGCCCAATGCAGACCATACAGCAGGATTGGTCTTGTCATACGTGGCTGCTTGCTGGAATGCTTCCAAGGCGTCCATTGTATCGCCTTTGAGGATACATACACGCCCTTTCTCGCTCCAGATAGAGGCGGATTGAGGCTCGCGGCGTAACAGTTGCCGGATGTCCTCCAAGGCTCCGTCATAGTCTTCGCGTTGCGCACGCGTGTCTGCGCGTAATAACATATAGGTCCGGTTCTCCGGTGAGAAATGCAGAGCCTCTGTATAGTCCGCTTCGGCTTTCTCCAAGTCATTCAACTGGCGGTAAACATATCCGCGTGCGTAATAGCTTCCCGGAGAGAACGGATTACGCTCGATGGCGGAGTTACAGTCGCGCAGAGCCCCTTGATAGTCCTCCAGCTGTATCTTCGCTATTGCGCGGTAGAAATAGGGGTCGCTCAGATAGGGTTTCAAGTGGATGACTTGGTTGAAATACTGAATAGACAGCACATAATCCTCAAAATACAGCGCATTCCTGCCTATGGCGGTTATGCGGTCGGTATTCAGCTGTGCATGAACCGCACACGGCAGCAACAGAACGGATAACACTATCCATCCCAACCACTTCGTACTATGTCTTCTTTCAACTATCAACTTTCAACTATCAACTTTCAACTACACTCAACTCTCAACTCTCAACTCTCAACTCTCAACTCTCAACTATTCTCTTCTCACTTGCATCCCTCATTGGGGTCGAACCACTCCGGCACATCGAACTGTTCGTTCACGTCGTAGCCCAACTCCTTGTCGTTCAGCACTTTTTGCATATACAAGGCGCAGATAGGCAATGCCATGGAAGCACCTTGTCCTTCTGCCATATTATCAAAATGTATGCCACGATCCTCTCCGCCGACCCATGTGCCGCTTACTAACGACGGAGTGAAGCACATGAACCAGCCGTCGGAGTTGTTGTTGGTGGTACCTGTCTTGCCGCCCATCGGAGCGGTGATGCCGTATTTGTAACGCACGCGCACACCTGTACCGTGGTCGATGACGGCGCGAAGCATATGAATCATCTTGTAGGCGGTCGTCTCGCTGATTATCTCATGTGTACGGGGAGTGAACATGGCTATCACATTGCCTTTGTTGTCCTCGATGCGCGACACATATAGCGGTTCTGTACGGATACCTTTGTTGGCAAATGTGGTGTAGGCGTCCACCATCTCTTCCACGCTCACTTCGCATGGACCCAGACATAGGGACACTACCGGGTCCAGTTCGCCTTGGATACCGAATGACTGCATGATTTTGACCAGCTGCTCCGGTGTGAAGAGAGACATCAGATAGGCGGACATCCAGTTGGACGACTCTTTCAGTCCCCATGTCAGCGTTACCGTGTCGCCTTGGTGTTTGTAGTGCGTCTCACGCGGTGTCCATCTGTCGCCGTTGGGCAGAATGAATGTCACGGAGTCATACACCCATTTCTCGCACGGCCACATGCCTTCGTCCATGGCAAGGGTATATAGATACGGCTTGACCGTTGAACCCACCTGACGACGGCCCTTGGTAGTCATGTCGTATTGGAAATGCGCAAAGTTCGGACCGCCCACATAGGCTTTGACATGACCGGTATGGGGGTCCATCGACATGAATCCGCAACGCAGATAACTCTTCTGCCATTTGATAGAGTCATATGGGGTCATCAGCGTGTCTGTCATGCCGTTCTCATAGCTGAAAATCTGCATCTCGCGAGGTGTGTGGAAGGCGCGCATGATGGAATCCGTACTGATACCGGCGCGTTTCATCACGCGGTAACGCTCGCTCTGACGGATGGAGCGGTTCATGATGCCGTCCACTTCTTCCTGAGTCAGCGAACGCGAGAAAGGAGCGTTCTTTTTCTTCTTCAGCTCTTTGAAGAAGCTCTTCTGTTGTGCCTGCATATGCTCGCTCACGGCTTCCTCGGCATAACGCTGCATCCGCGAATCGATGGTGGTGTATATCTTCAGACCGTCCTGATAAATATCATATTTGCTGCCGTCGGGCTTTTGGTTTTTCTCGCAGAAACCATATAGCGGATTGTTTTCCCACTGCCAGCGGTCCAGACGGTATTGCTGTTTGTTCCACTCCGAATAATCGCTCTCTTTGGGCTCTTTGGCTGTCAGCACAACGCGCAGATATTCACGGAAATAGGGTGCTATCCCTTGCTTGTGATCGACGGAACGGTAATGAAGTTCCAACGGCAATGCACATATGGAGTCACGCGTCGCTTCGTCTATGTACCCGTATTTCTCCATCTGTCCCAATACCACATTACGCCGCATGGTGGCGCGTTCCGGATGGCGGACTGGGTTGTATAGGGACGGGTTCTTGCACATGCCTACCAGCATAGCGGCTTCTTCTATCTTCAGCGCTTTCGGAACCGTGGAGAAATATACCTGTGACGCTGACTGGATACCGACGGCGTTATAGAGAAAATCAAACTGGTTAAGATACATCAGTAGTATCTCGTCTTTCGAATACAGACGCTCCAGTTTGGTGGCTATGACCCATTCGATAGGTTTCTGCATCGCACGTTCGAAGATATTATTGGCTCGCGGAGACCATAACTGCTTTGCCAACTGTTGTGTCAGGGTGCTTCCGCCTCCGGCTCTGCCTAACTTGAGTATCGCACGGAACATGGACTTGAAATCTACGCCGGTGTGGGAGTAGAAACGCGCGTCTTCGGTCGCTATCAGGGCATGAATCAAGTCTTCCGACAAGTCGCTGTATTGCACACCCACGCGGTTCTCATAGCGGTAATAGCGGCCTAATGACTGCATATCCGCTGAGATTATCTCACTGGCGAAGGTGTTCTTCGGGTTCTGTAATTCCTCCAATGGAGGCAGATAGCCTAAGGCACCTTTGGTAATCAGCCAAATCACTAAAAAAGCGACCATGATGCCTCCGATAAAGAGGCTCCAAAACCAAATCATAAATGGTTTGTACCATGTCTTCGTCTTCATATCTTCCAACAATGTCCATTATGCCGGATACTATCCGGCGATTAACTTTTATCTATCAACTTCTCTCAACTATCAACTTTCAACTTTCAACTTTCAACTGCTCTCAACTCTCAACTTCTTTCAACTATCAACTATCAACTTCTATTAACTATCAACTATCAACTTTCAACTGCTCTCAACTCTCAACTCTCAACTCTCAACTTCTCTCAACTCTCAACTTCTCTCTACTCTCAACCTTCCATCAAGTCCTCTATTATTCTATTGAGCACATGCAACCCCTTTTGTGTGGCTATGATATGCCCTTCTTCCGGCTCTGAAAGTAGGTCCAATTCCTTATAATACCCGACGGTCGCCCGACGGCTGACCGACGGTGGCAAGGTACATCCATGGGACGTACGTAGTCCTAACATGACCTGTTCGTTAAATAAATCCCGCTCTGTCAGCCGTTCGTTCCCGCGTACAAGTGTACCGTTGTTAATGCCCTGTATATAGGCATCCAAATCATCCGGATTCCAACTCCTTACGGCTTCTCCGTCTTTGCGCGTATACGAGTGTGCGCCTGCGCCGATACCTATATAGGGTGTCCCGTTCCAGTAACTGCTGTTATGTTGCGCTTCATAGCCCGGTAAGGCAAAATTACTCACTTCATAATGTACAAATCCTGCTGCTTTCAGGCGTTCGCAGAGATAGTCATACATCGCATTCTCTGTGTCTTCGTCTATAGCGGTTATCTGTCCGGTCTCTAACATCTTTGTGAGTGCGGTTCCTTCCTCATACATCAGTCCGTAGCAGGATATATGTTGTATGCCGAGGTCCAATGCCGTTTCTATGTCCGCTTGCCATTGTTCCGTCCGTTGCGAGGGCAGAGCATATATCAGGTCAATAGAGATATTGTCAAATCCTGCCTCTTGTGCCATATGTACTGCCTCTGCGGCTTGTGCAGCTGTGTGTCTCCTGCCTATCTGTCGCAGCAACTCGTCCTGAAAAGACTGAATGCCAATGGATAGCCGGTTCACACCGGCTTGCCGTATTGCTTGCAGATACGCTGTGTCTGCATCGCCGGCATTCATTTCCATGGTTACCTCCGTTGCATCGGCAGTTACGATGGCTTGCAGCAGTCGGGATATATCTGCGCTCTCCAGTGTGCTTGGAGTGCCGCCGCCTAAATAAATAGTCCGTATCGGCTCGCCTGTCTCGTTCCGCCGTGCTGCAATCTCTTTGAGCAGTGCCTCTATATATTCTTTTTGCCGCCCAAGCATAGTGGTGGAGAAGAAATCGCAGTACAGACATCTGCGCTTGCAAAACGGGATATGTACATATATACCTGCCATCACTCAACACTAAACACTCAACACTAAACACTCAACACTAAACACTCAACACTCAACACTAAACACTCACTTCCCCTCTCCCCAGAGCTTCTTCATCCATTCCGCCATCTTCTGTTCCTGCTGGCTGCCTTGTGCCTGCCAGAATACTTTTCCTGTCAACTCGTCAGGCATAAACTGCTGTTTGACGAAATGGTTGGGGTAGTTGTGTGCATATTTGTATCCGTCCGAGTAACCTAACTCTTTCATCAGGGATGTAGGTGCATTGCGCAGATGTAACGGAACAGGCAGGTTGCCTGTCTCATGGACCACGCGGAGTGCCTCGTCTATTGCCAATATGCCGGAGTTGCTCTTGGGGCTTGTCGCTAAATAAATAGTGGCTTCTGCCAGCGGTATACGCCCTTCGGGCCAGCCTATCTTGGTCAGTACGTCAAAGCATGCATTCGCTACCAGCATGGCATTGGGATTTGCCAGACCTATATCTTCGCTGGCGGAGATAACCAGACGCCGGGCAATGAACTTCGGATCCTCGCCGCCTTCTATCATGCGTGCCAGCCAGTAGATAGCGGCGTCAGGGTCGCTGCCGCGTATGGATTTGATATAGGCGGAGATAATATCATAATGCATTTCTCCGTCCTTGTCATACGCTACGGGGTTTTGTTGTAGTTGTTTGGTCACCGTTTCGTTATCTACCACTTTGACTCCGCTGTTGCTTACCAACTCGATGATATTAAGCAGTTTGCGTGCGTCACCGCCGCTGAAACGAAGGATGGACTCTGTCTCCTTGACTTCCAGTCCGAGCGATTTGATATGGTCGTCCTTGGTCAATGCCCGATTCAGTAGCTCCAACAAATCCGCTTTCTCTAATGACTTCAGCACATATACCTGACAACGGCTCAGGAGTGGGGTGATGACCTCAAAACTCGGGTTCTCTGTGGTAGCACCGATAAGCGTGATGGTCCCTTTCTCAACGGCTCCTAACAGGCTGTCTTGCTGGCTCTTGCTGAACCGGTGAATTTCATCAATGAATAATATCGGGCTCCTGCTGTCTGCGGGAGCGAACAAACCGTTGTTGATAGCAGCATTACGTTCGGCTTTGTCTATCACCTCACGCACTTCTTTCACGCCGCTTGTCACGGCGCTCAGCGTGTAAAACGGTCGTTGCAGCTGATGTGCTATGATACGCGCCAGTGTTGTCTTTCCCACACCCGGAGGACCCCATAGAATGAAACTGGCTATATTGCCGCTTTCTATCATCTGGCGCAGTATAGCTCCTTCACCTACAAGGTGTTTCTGTCCTATGTATTCGTCAAGCGTCTTGGGACGAAGACGTTCTGCTAATGGTAACATAATAGTTGTTTGGCATTTGCTATCGCTTCCTGTGACGGGTTGTTTCCGCTCAGCATGGAGGCTATCTCCGTTATTCGTTCTTCCTCGTTCAGCATTCGGATATGTGTCTCGGTGCGTGTCTGTGTATCCGCTTTGAACACTTTGTAATGGGTCTGTCCCAGAGCGGCTATTTGCGGCAGATGGGTGATAGCTATTATCTGCCGGTGTGCCGCCATCTCTTGCATGATTGATGCCATCTGTGTGGCTATGTTTCCGCTCACGCCGGTGTCTATCTCGTCAAAGATGATGGTTGGCAGACCTCTTGTGCTGGCTATCAATGCCTTTACGCAAAGCATCAGACGGCTTATCTCTCCGCCGGAAGCCACTTCGCTTACAGCCCGCAGACTCTGGTTGAGGTTGGCGGCAAAGAGAATCTGCACTTCGTCGCAGCCGTTCGGCGTGAAATCATCTGTCGCAATGATGGGAATCTCTACTTTCGCATGTGCTACGCCTAACCGTTTCATGCCGTTTGTCAACCGTTCGCATATCTGTCCTGTAACCGCCTGACGGCTTTGGGTCAACTCTTTTGCATCTTTGGTGAGGGCTGCTTTCTCTGTCTCTACGGCTTTTTGAGCTTGAGCTATCTCAAAATCAAAACTGTCTAATCTGTTCACTTGCGCTGCCAGCTCATCGCGTATGGCTATCAGTTCGTCTATCGTCTCAGCGCTGAACTTATGCAGCAGATTGTTTAGTGTATCCAGCCGTTCTTCCACCCATTCCAGGCGCTGCGGGTCTGTCTCTATATGGTTCAGAGCGCGCTCTGCTTCGTGTGCTATGTCTTGAATCTCGATACGTGAACTCTCGATACGTTCCTGCAAGGTGGGAGCGGCACTCTCCAGTTTGCAGGCGCGTAAGGCTTCCAATGCGCTTCCTTGCTCTCCGCCTAACCACTCTAATGCCGTCTCCAGTGCTTCGCGGATCTCTCCTGCATGGCTCAGCCGGTAATGCTCTTCCTCCAACTGCGCCATCTCATCTGCCTGTAAATCTGCTTCGTTCAATAGTTTGAATCGGTATTGGATGTAATCGGTGTCTTGTTGGCTTTTCTTGGCAAGCGCCTGCAGCTTGTGCAGATTTTCCATGGCGGCGGTGTAGCGCTCATATTGGGAACTATAGGTCTGCAGCAGTGTATCGTTCTGGGCAATGGCATCCACCACCTCTAACTGGAAATCGGCATTCTCAATCAGCAGGTTGGCGTGCTGTGAGTGAATGTCTATCAGCCTGTTTGCCAGCCCTTTCAGTTCTTGTAGAGTCACTACGCTGTCATCTACAAACGAACGGCTCTTGCCGTTGGCATACAGCTCGCGGCGGATGATGCAGTCTTCCTCGCCATTAGCACCTTTGGACAACAAGAACTCTGCTTCGATGATACATTTGTCTTCGCCGTCTGTTATCGATTTGCTGTCTGCCCGTGCTCCCAATACCAAGGCAAGCGCACCGAGGATAATACTCTTTCCTGCTCCTGTCTCACCGGTCAGCACAGAGAAACCCGGACCGAAATCGATATCCAGATGGCTTATCAGTGCGTAGTTCTGTATGTGTAAATGCTTTAGCATCTAATTCGTAATTCGTAATTCGTAATTCGTAATTTGTAATTTTTAATTCGTAATCCTGTCATAGGTGTTCTGCCTTGTGGGGTCGATATCCATCAGCAGGTCGTACACATCTTTTTTCTCTTTGTCTGTGCCTTTGCTGAAGATATCCACCAACTCGTCCGCTTTGGCATCGAGAAAAGTGTTTATCACATAAGTTGCCGGGCGGGCGCGATAGACCTCTTTGAGCACCGGCATACCTTCTGCTATACGTGCTCTGCCGTTTTTCACATTGCCGCTCATCTCGTCCAGTCCCAAACGGTGATAGTCGTAATAATAGTTCCGGTATTTCTTGAAGGCTTCGTCTAACAGGTTGTTGACCAGCGCATAACGGTTTCTGTTGCTGTCGAATGCAAGCCATCCTTTCTGCTCAAGATTGTCCATGCTTGCTGATTGGCAGGTGTTCACTATCTCTTCGCATTGCTGGAAGAACGGCGTGCCGCCCATACGTTGGAAACTGTCCATGTCGTGCCCGATAATCAGGTAGCAGTAATAGGCTAACATGGCTGTCAGGTTCGTCGTGAACTGGTTCTGCTGCCATTCGATACGGTCGAACTCCTGATAGGAGAAGTTGAACGCATTGTCCTTGAAATTAAGGAGCGGAGTGGTGTAGGTGGTTCCGTAAACGGGTCTGCGGCTCTGGAGGGTCATCTCGCACGCATACAGATTATCAGTTACCGATTTGACCACTATCAGCATGCTGCACTCTATCTTCTCATGCTCGGCATACGTCATGTTGGTCCAACGGTTCTGGTTCATGTATTCCTCGATTGCTGTTTTCAGCGTTTCATACACCTGCTTGTTCGAACCCTCTATCTGGTCGGAATTGACTGTCACAGTGCAGTTTATCTCTTGCGCTGAGACATATACTGCCGCCATCAGGGCGGCTATGAATGCTATTTTTCTCATTTCGATATTGAAACTATATTGCCTGTCTTCTCGCTGAATTCTATCTGTGGTTGTTTGTCTCCGGTGAACAGCCCTTTCGGCAGCGGTACATCAATGCCCAACTGTGCTACTGGGAGGGAGCGGTTGTTCAGCAGACGGTTTTTGTAAAACACTTGTACCACTGCATTTCCCGGCAGGTTATAAGTGATTTGCGACAGGGCATCGTTTTTCTTTTTGGTTTTCCTTTTGTCGTTTTCGGGAGCCTTGAAATAGGCATTCCTCAGTTGCATATAAATGCAGATACTGTCGGCGTCTATATTCTCGCTCTGTGTAAAACCGTTGTCCTCCGAGAAATAGAGCAGTTTCTTTTGTGCTTGGTCCTCTGCTGTTTCCGTGCGGTTGATGGAGTTGTATTCAATCCTCCTGTGCTCTGTCTCTTTGGTGCTTCTGCCTGTAAATAATTCTGTCAGAGTCTGTTCTTGTTTGTCCAGCTCTTTGAGCACCAGTTCCATGGCTTTTCCGTCAGCCGGTGCATGCTCTACTTCGCCGCCTAACAGATACATTCTTGTTTCGCGCAGATGGTATATCTGTTTGGCTACAGCTTCTGCCTTTGCTTTGAGAGACTTGGCTTCCAATATCTCTTCGCTGTACGGAGCTATCGTCTTGTCGGTGTCTTTTGACTTCTGGACATTCCTTTGGATTCCGGTTGGTTTGTTTGCGCCTTTCTCTTTCTTGGCGGGCGGCATATTGTATCCTACCAGCAGATTCTTTTCGTTCAGGTTCAACAGTGGTGTCTCGCTGCCCTTCTCAAGCACGATTTTATGGGGACGTGTGTAATCTGCCTCTGTGCGTGTGCCGATAACTGCATCTTCCAGCACATATTTCGTCCTGTTCTCGGAAATAACATCCTTCACACCGAGCATTTCTTCTGCATATGGGGCGAACATGCCGGCTTCTTGTCTTTCTATACTGTAGGTGAAATCCAATACGATGATGGTCTTCGGGCTGTAATAGACCAAAGCCGCTTCGTCCTCTTTCACAATCTGCGCATTAGCGCCAAGCATCCAAAATGCTCCTGCAAGCACTATAAATAATCTCTTCATATATATCTTTTTTATTACGGTATCTCGTCGGTATCTCGTCGGTATTTTGTCCTTATCAGAAATCAGGAGACGCTATTCCAAATCCTCCACGCGGCTCTGGCTTGTCCTGTCAGCATTTCCATTCCGTTGCGGATGGTGGCGCCCTGTGCTTTTCCTTTGCGCAGGAAAAGTGTCTCTTCGGGGTTGTACACACAGTCGAACAGCAAATGCCGTGCCGAAACCAGCTCATATGGAATATCGGGACAGCTGCCTGTATCCGGAGCCATGCCAAGCGGTGTACAGTTCACGATAATGCTGTACTCAGACATGATTTCTGCATTCAGATCTTCATAGCCCAGCATGCCTTCTATGGGTGTACGGCTGACAAGGGTGGGGCGTATGCCTGATTTCTTCAGCCCGTAGCACACGGCTTTCGAAGCCCCTCCTGTTCCTAATACCAATGCCTTCTTGTCGTATTCTCGCAGCAATGGACGGATAGAATCAATGAAACCCAAGCAATCCGTGTTATAACCCACGCGCTTGTGAATTACATTTACGGCTCCGATTGTTTCTGCGGTCTCGTCCAGTCGTTCCAGATACGGAATAATCGCCTGCTTGTAAGGCATGGTGACATTCATTCCGTCCAGCTTGTCCAATAACTCTTCTGCTTCCTGCCAGCGCTCTTCGCCTTGCTGCGAAGTCGGGTGGGGTTTCTCTATCGGATACAGACTGTACTCTGCATCTATCTTCTCTGTCTTGAATTTCTCATTGAAAAACTTGGCGGAGAAGGAGTGCAATAATGGGTATCCTATTATACCGAAGTGACGCATAATTTTCCTTTTTTTATGGTTGCTTTGTGAGTCTTGGAGGTAAATACTTTTCCTCCTTCGCCTCGTTGTAATGCATCGTAAATCTTATCAATTTCCGCGAATCCGTACTCGCGAATATCTTCATATAGTCGTGAAATTCCGGCTTCGCGCGTATTCTTCCCGTCCAGAATATCGGCATATCCTTGCATGTATTCTGCGGTACGGGCGATATGTTCTATGTCTGTTTTGCTGTAACTCTTCAGTTGCTCCCGTATGGCATTGCGGGTGATGGTAGTGTCGCTGTTTGTGCTGTCATTGACCCAGCTCAGTCCGCGTTTGTCGCGCAGGTAATGCTCGATATAATCACGTGTGGTGCATAACAGCGGACGGATTATCGGCACGCTGTCAGGAGACATCGGGTTGGGACTCTTTGGACGCATCCCTGCCAAACCGCGTAATCCTGTGCCGCGTTTCAGATTCAGCAGAATAGTCTCCGCTTGGTCATTCTGGTGATGCGCTACGGCGATGGCTTGGCAGCCGTATTCCCGTGCTGTCTCGTCAAACCATTTATACCGCAAATCCCGTGCTGCCATCTCTATACTGATATGGTTTGCGCGCGCGTATGCAAGGGTGTCAAAATCTGTCTGTGCCAGTTGTACCTCTTTCATGGCACATAATTCCTGCACAAAACGCGCATCGCGGTTGCTCTCCTCGCCGCGCAGGTGAAAATTGCAATGTGCTGCAATGCACGCATATCCTGCACGCTGCAATACGTCTAACAGTGCCACACTGTCTGCTCCGCCGCTCACGCATACCAATACCGGCTTTCCTTTTTCCAGCAAACCGCGTTGGCGGATGTATGTACTTACTCTTCGTAACACAGCAAGTGTCCTTAACTTATAAACTGTTGATATCCACCAGTTTATGTACTATGGCATAGATTGTCAGTCCGGCGGTGGAGTGTATCTGCAGTTTGCGTGTGATGTTTTTGCGGTGGGAGATGACGGTGTGGGTGGAGATGCACAATGCATCGGCTATCTCTTTGTTGCTCAGTCCTTTTACCAGTTGCACTAACACATCTTTTTCCCGTTCGCTCAGCTCTTCTGTCTCCGGTTCTTTTTTGGTTCTGTGCCTGCCGTCTTTTTTTGCGGCAGATACCGCAGGACGCAGGATATCGTCTTCTATCGCACAGTGGTCGGCAAAATCCATCTCCGTGTGCCATAGGTCACTCATCACACTGATAAGCGGATAACTGACATGTATATTGTCTTTGTCCGACGGGTAATACTTGATAATAAGGTTTTTTATCTCGCTCAGCTTGTCGGTTATCCGCTGGTCGTCATGCTCGTGTTCTTCGAATTTGCCGGCATCCTCATGTTCGATATGTGTCTCTATCTCCTGCACAAACTCGTCATAGCACCGCAAGATAAGAGACGGAATCCGGCTGTCTTTGTCTGCCGGCGTAAGTACGGCTTCGGCTATCGCTCTGCGTAATCGCGGCAGACGGAACCCAAGAAAATAAGCATGGGCGTTCTTGAGATACATGCGCAGGGTGTCCAGATCTATCTCTGCCGGCTGCACTTGCTGGCGGAATACCTTGTAGTTCACAACGGCAAGAAAAGTGGGAGTATGCACACCGTGTGTCTCACAGACTTCGCCTATCGTCAGTTCTCCTACACCCATATTCATACCAAAACGGCTGATGAGTTGTATGGCTTCCTCCTCGTGCGCCATCAGGTCGCACATCTTGTCTTGCGGTTTATACATTGCCTAATCCTCTGTATTTCACACGTTTGGGTTCGCAAGCGTCCTCGCCTAAACGCATTTTCTTGTTTTCTTCGTATTCAGAATAACTGCCTTCAAACCAGAATACTTTGCCGTCGCCTTCGTAGGCGAGGATATGGGTACAGATACGGTCAAGGAACCATCGGTCATGGCTGATGACTACTGCACAACCGGCAAAATTCTCCAGTCCTTCTTCCAGTGCACGCAAGGTATTCACGTCAATATCGTTGGTCGGCTCGTCCAGCAGCAGTACGTTGGCTTCGCTCTTGAGAGTCAGAGCCAAGTGCAGACGGTTCCTCTCTCCGCCGGAGAGCACACCGCATTTCTTCTCTTGGTCGGCTCCTGTGAAGTTGAAACGGCTCAGATAGGCACGGGCGTTAATCTCTTTGCCGCCCACGCGGATAAACTCCGTTCCGCCGCTGATGGTCTCAAAAACGGATTTGTTCGGGTCTATGTCCGTATGTTGCTGGTCAACATAACCTATCTTGACGGTCTCGCCCACGGAGAACGTACCTTTGTCGGCTTTCTCGCTGCCGATAATCATGCGGAACAGGGTGGTCTTGCCGGCTCCGTTAGGACCGATGACGCCCACTATGCCGTTAGGCGGCAGCATGAAATTGAGGTCTTCGAACAGCAGTCTGTCGCCGAATGATTTGGACACGCCCTCGGCGTTGATGACTTTGTTGCCCAGACGCGGACCGTTCGGGATGAAAATCTCCAACTTTTCCTCGCGTTCTTTCTGTTCCTCGTTGAGCATCTTGTCATAGGCTTCCAGACGGGCTTTCTGCTTGGCGTGACGGGCTTTGGGCGCCATGCGTATCCATTCCAACTCGCGCTCAAGGGTCTTGCGGCGTTTGGAGGCTTGTTTCTCTTCCTGTGCCATGCGGTTGGTCTTCTGTTCCAGCCAGCTGGAGTAATTGCCTTTCCATGGGATACCTTCGCCTCGGTCAAGTTCAAGAATCCAGCCTGCCACATTATCAAGGAAATAGCGGTCGTGCGTGATACAGATAACCGTTCCTGCATATTGCTGCAAGTGTTGCTCCAGCCAGTCGATAGACTCGGCATCCAGATGGTTTGTCGGCTCGTCTAACAGCAGTACATCGGGTTGCTGCAGCAGCAGACGGCATAGTGCCACACGTCTCCGTTCGCCTCCGGAAAGGGTTGCCACACTTGCATCATCGGGTGGGCAGCGTAACGCATCCATTGCGCGGTCCAGTTTCTGGTCGATGTTCCATGCATCGGCGGCGTCTAACTTGTCCTGCAACTCTGCCTGTCTTGCCAACAGTTTGTCGAAATCGGCATCGGGCTCTGCAAACGCCATGTTTATCTCGTCATACTCCTTGAGCATGTCCATGACGGGCTGCACGCCTTCCTGCACCACCTCGCGGACAGTCTTGCTTGCGTCCAGTTTCGGGTCCTGCTCCAGATAACCCACGCTGTAACCCGGGGACCACACAACCTCGCCTTGGTATTCTTTTTCAATACCGGCGATGATTTTCAGCAGCGTACTCTTGCCCGCTCCGTTTAGACCGATAATACCTATCTTTGCGCCGTAGAAGAAACTCAGATAGATATTGTTCAGTACGCGTTTTTGGGGACCGAAATTCTTACTCAGTCCCACCATTGAAAAAATTATCTTCTTGTCGTCTGCCATATGATTCGTAATTCGTAATTTGTAATTCGTAATTTTTAATTTTTAATTCCCTTTAGGCTCAGTTGTATGCGTCCTCTTTCGCGGTCCACATTCGTCACGCGCACCCGCACATGCTGATGCAGTTTGACTACCTCATGCGGACTGCTCACGCGCCGGTCTGCCATCTCGGAGATATGTATCAGCCCGTCTTTGTGTACGCCTACATCCACGAATGCACCGAACGCGCTGATATTCGTCACGATACCCGGTAGCACCATTCCTTCCTGCAAGTCATCTATTGTGTGTACGTGCCCATCGAAATGAAACTCTTCTGTCTCGCCTCGCGGGTCACGCCCGGGTTGTGCCAGTTCTTTCAAGATATCCGTCAGGGTAGGGAGTCCCGCTTCCGCACTTACATAGCGGTTCAAGTCAATCTTCCCTTGCCGTTCTTTGTCTGCTATCAGTTCCGCCACGCTGCATCCTTGGTCTTTTGCCATCTTCTCCACGATTCCGTAACTCTCCGGATGCACGGCACTGTTATCCAGCGGATTAGCACCCTTCAATCGCAAGAAACCTGCGGCTTGTTCGAATGTCTTGTTGCCTAATTTGGGCACTTTCAGCAGTTCTTTACGGCTTTGGAAAGCACCGTGTTCTGCGCGGTAATCAACGATATTCTGTGCCAATGCCGGTCCCAAGCCTGAGATATAGGTTAGCAGATGTTTGCTGGCAGTATTCACATCCACACCCACATAGTTCACCACGCTCTCTACGGTCTGTTGCAGACTCTCGCGCAAGGCTGTCTGATCGACGTCGTGCTGGTATTGCCCTACGCCGATGGACTTGGGTTCTATCTTCACCAGTTCAGCAAGCGGGTCTATCAGCCGTCTTCCTATGCTTACTGCGCCGCGGACGGTCACGTCTTCATCGGGAAACTCTTCCCGTGCAGTCTTGCTGGCGCTATATACTGATGCACCTGCTTCGCTCACTACGAAAATCTGCGGGAAGCTTTTTCCTTTCGACTTTAGACTTTCTACTATAGTTCTCGCCATCTCCTCCGTTTCTCTGCTGGCGGTTCCGTTGCCGATGGCGATGGCTTCTATCCTGTATTGCTCAATCAGTTCTTGTAACCGCTTCGTGCTCTGCAGGTTATGCAGATAAATCACGTCATGGGTAATCAGGTCTCCTTGTTCGTTCAGCACCACGGTCTTGCACCCTGTCCGGAATCCCGGGTCGAGTGCTAACACGCGTTTCTGTCCTAAGGGGGCGCCTAACAGCAACTGCCGCAAGTTATCGGCAAAGACACGTATTGCTTCTTGGTCCGCTTTCTCTTTGGAAAGGGCTGCAAACTCTGTCTCTATGCCGGGTTTGAGCAGCCGTTTGTAACTGTCCTCCATCGCCAGCTCCACCTGATAAGCGGTGTCGTTGTTGGCTCGGAGCCATATATGCGCCAGTTTGTCCAGTGCTTTCTCGGTGTCCGGCGATATGTCCACGCGGAGAAATCCTTCCGTTTCAGCACGCCGGATAGCTAACAGTTGATGACTCTTGATATGCTTGAGCGGACATGTAAAATTAAAATAATCCTTATAGTTGGCTTGCTCTGCCTCCCTCTCCTTGGGAGAGGGTCGGGGAGAGGTCTTTAGCATCGCCGTGTAACTAAACTCCCGCCGGATGGCATTCCGGCTCTTCTCGTCTTCGGCGATGCGTTGGGCGATGATGTCGCGTGCTCCCTGCAGCTCTTCTTCGTTGCCCGGAAGCCGCATGGGGCGTTGTTTCAATATCTCTTCGGCTAACGGCAGCAGACCTTTCTCAATCGCTATGTCGGCACGCGTCTTCCGGTGCGGTTTGTAGGGCAGATATATGTCTTCCAATTCTGTCGCATCCCAGCAATCGGTTATGCGCGCGCGCAATTCCTTATCTTCATTACCTAATTCGTCCAGCCTTGCCAAGATGGTTTCTTTGCGTTTGTCCAGCTCCTGCAGCTTGCCGTACTGCGCCTGAATAGCTGCTATCTGCACCTCATCCAGACTGCCGGTTTTCTCTTTCCTGTATCGGGCTATAAACGGAATGGTGGCACCCTCGTCTAACAATGCCATCGTTGCCGCCACTTGCCGCTCACCTATGCTAACCCCTCTGCTGATAATATGTGCAAAATTACTCTCCAATTCGTAATTCGTAATTTTTAATTCTTAATTCTTTTATATTCAGCGAATGTAAAAGCGTAAGGGTTTTTCTCGTCTGCTTGGTGTTCTTCCTTACTGGTCAGTTCCCATTCGTCTTCTTTGATTTCAGGAAAGAAGGTGTCTGCATCTTCCCAACTATGGTGTATATGCGTGATATACAGTTTTTCCGCTAACGGCATCATCTGCCGATAGACCATTCCTCCGCCTATTACGAACGCTTCCTCTTTATGAAACTCTCTGTTTTCAACTTCAGAACTTCTTTCAACTTCTGAACTTCTTTCAACTTCAGAACTTCTTTCAACATTCAACTCTAAACTTTCAACTAACTCCTTCAAGGAGTACACCGCCTCTGCGCCTTCGAAGGTCTTTCCGGGTACGTCGGTCAGCACGATATTGCGTCGGTTGGGTAGGGGATGTTTGGGCAGAGACCAGAATGTCCGCTCACCCATCACCACGGTCTTACCGCTTGTTATCTCCTTGAAATGCTTCAGGTCTGCCGGCAGGTGGCACAACAAATCGCCTTTCTTGCCTATGGCGTAGTTCTCTGCTATAGCTACTATAATGGACAGCATAAATTCCTTTCCCTTTTGTTTATACTTATTAGGCTATTATTAGGTTATTATTAGGTTATTATTAGGTTATTGGTATGCTTCAGTTATACGGATACTACGCCTGCGATATGCGGATGCGGGTCGTAGTTCTGCAGGCTGAAGTCTTCATACTGAAAGCCGAACAGGTCCTTCACGTCCGGGTTGATGACCATCTGCGGCAGCGGTCGCGGGTCGCGCGTCAGTTGCAGTTTCACCTGCTCCAAGTGGTTGAGGTAGATATGCGCGTCGCCTAAGGTGTGTACGAATGTACCGGTCTGTAAACCTGTTACTTGTGCCACCATCTGTAACAGCAGCGCATAGCTGGCTATGTTGAACGGCACACCTAAAAATATATCCGCACTCCGTTGGTACAGCTGCAGGCTCAGTTTGCCGTCTGCCACATAGAACTGGAACAGACAGTGGCACGGCGGCAACGCCATTTTTTCCACTTCCGCCACGTTCCATGCACTCACCATCATACGCCGGCTGTCGGGGTTCTCTTTTATCATCTTCACCACGTTGGCTATCTGGTCAATCGTCCCGCCCTTGTAGTCGGGCCATGAGCGCCACTGGTGACCATAGACGGGACCCAACTCGCCGTTCTCGTCCGCCCATTCGTTCCAGATACGCACGCCGTGTTCTTGCAGATACCGCACGTTGGTATCGCCCTGAAGGAACCAAAGCAACTCATAGATGATTGATTTCAAGTGCAGTTTCTTGGTAGTCAGCAGCGGAAAACCGTCCGCCATGTCGAACCGCATCTGGTGTCCGAACACGGAGACAGTACCTGTTCCGGTACGGTCATGTTTCTCGGTGCCTTCTGCCAGCACCCGCCTGCATAAATCCAAATATTGTTTCATAAATTCATCATTCAGCTCAGCGGCTCAATACATCATTTAATATAATTTGTATGTCGTCTTTACTACTTTGAACTCCGTCCGTCGGTTGATTTGGTTGCACACCTCCTGTTTGTCGGCGGGCAGCGACAGGATAAACGCCTCGTCCAGAGTTTGGTCTATCGGGATGAAGGGATATTGTTTGTTCAGCGCTTTGTCGCACACCACCGGTTTGCTCTTGCCGTAGCCTACAGGTGTCAGACGCTCTTTCTCTATGCCGTTGCGGATGAGGTAATCGCAGCAGCTCTGCGCACGTTTCTGGCTCAGCTCTTGGTTGAAACTCTCGTTGCCTACAAGGTCCGTATGAGCCGATAACTCGATGGTGATATTCGGGTTGTCGTTCAGCAGTTTGACCAGTTTCTGCAGCTCTGCTTCGCTGGCTTGGGTCAACTCCCACCGCCCGAACTCATAGAACACGTTTTCCATCTTCACCGGACGGCTGATAGGGCTGAGGGCGAAGTTGAGGGTGTAGGTTTTGCTGTCTTTCAGGTTAAGGGTGTTCCATTGTTCTTTGGCGTTGAGATGTCCGCGCGCGGTGGCAAGCATCACATATTTCACGTCGCGTTTCAGTTTGATTTTGTATGTCCCGTCACGCCGGGCATTCACTTTGCTGTTGGTGCCGTCGCTTCCCACAAGCCGCAGACGGGCTTCCGAGAGCGGGTTGCCCTCCTCGTCATTCACTACGCCTTCCGCATAGAACTCCATCTCCGGCAGCCAGAAACGGTAAATCTTGTCATAGCCTTTTTTGTCGTTACGGTTGGAGGAGAAGAAACCGTCCTGACTGTCTCCGGCAAAGGTGATACCGAAGTCATCGCCTGCTCCGTTGAACGGTGCGCCCATGTTATAGAGCAGCCAGACCGTGGAGTCGGTTACTGCCGTGTCGCGTACCGCCTTGAAGATATCCAGTCCGCCGTAACCCGGTTGCCCGTTGCTGGCGAAATAGAGACTTCCGTCCTCGTGAATATACGGATACATCTCATCGGACGAGGTGTTGATGCCTTTGCCCAAAGGTTGTGCATTGACCCATTCTCCGCCGTCCTGTTCCGCCATCCAGATGTCTTTGCCGCCCTCACCGCCTTCCGCGTCACTGACGAAATAGAGGGTGTCGCCGCTGTTGCTCAGAGCCGGATGCCCCACGGTTATCGAGCTGTCGGCAAACAGCTTGACTTCCTGAGCCTCTCCCCATTCGCCGCTTGCGCGTTCGCTCTTGTAGATTTTGGCGCCCAAGTCCTGTCCGTTGATAGGTTTGGAGTAGGTGAAGTACATGGTCCGTCCGTCTTTGCTGAAGCAGCACACGCCCATCTCGGCTGTTCCGGCTTGTTTGCCGCCGCCTGTGGTGTCGTTCTCCTGTTTGCTGTCCTCAGCCTCGGGGTTGTACAGACCTTCCGCCAGTTCTATATCTTCCCATTCACCGGCTGCGTTCTTGTGCGTCTGGTAGAGTTGGAACAGCTGCTGTCCGGTTACGTTGCTCGGTCGCTTGATTTTCTTCGTACCGCCTTTGGCTTTCTCCTGCCGGTTGCTGGTAAACATCAGCGCATCGGTATTCGAGCCGATGAACATGGGTGCGAAGTTGCTTGTCCGCCGCTGGTTGAATGTCTTCGCTTCGGAAATCCCGTACCGGGTGCCTTCTTTCTTCCACTCCTCTATTTTCGTGCACGCATACTTGCCTGCGCGCGCAACGTAGTCATCGGGATGTTTCTCCAGATACAGGTCATAGCTCTTGGCGGCATCTTTGTATTTGCCTTGGTATTGCAGAGCCTGCCCTGCATGCAGGAAGATGGTGGAGTCTTGCAGGTGGTATTTGCACCGGAGCGCACTCTGGTAGCAGTTGGCGGCACGCGGGTTGTTAATCAGACGGTAGCACTCGCCTTGTCTGTAGGCTACATAGCCTTTCAGTTCGCGGTCTTTCTTGGTGGACAGACGGCTGTAGCATGACTTGTACAGGTCCGCTGCCGTGTAATATTCGCCGATAGCGAATTTCTTGTCCGCACGCTTGACCCGCTGCTGGATGCTGCAACTGCTCAGAGTAAAGAGCAAAGGGCAAAGAACAAAAACTAATATATATAAATTCCTTTTCTTCATTCCGATAATTTCGGATAATTTCAGATAAACTCGGATAAACTCCGTTTTAGTTCGTCAATCAAGTTCGTGCACCACCAGTCCGCTCCTCAGTTTGGGCTCAAACCAAGTGGTCTTGGGCGGCATGATATTTCCGCTGTCGGCGATGTCGATGATCTGCTGCATAGTAACAGGGTAGAGTGCCAGCGCCATCTTCATCTCGCCGCTATCGACACGGCGTTGCAGTTCGCCCAGACCGCGGATACCGCCTACGAAATCGATGCGTTTGTCGCTCCGCAGGTCTTTGATGCCTAAAATCTTGTCGAGTATCAGGTTACTGGAGATAGTCACATCGAGCACGCCTATCGGGTCACTGTCGTTGTAACGCCCCGGTTTGGCTGTCAGCGAGTACCATTTTCCGCCCATGTACAGCGAGAAGTTATGCAATCCCTTCGGCTTCACGGCAGAGAAGTCATCTGATATATCGATATCTCGATATTCCGATATTTCGAAGTCTTCCTTGAGTTTCCCGATAAACGCTTCTTCGCTCAGCCCGTTCAGGTCTTTCACCACGCGGTTGTAGTCGATGATGTTCAGCTCGTCGTCCGGGAAACAAACCGCCATAAAGAACTCATACTCCGGAGCATCATTCAGCTCGCTTTGCGAGCGGCTCATTCCATCATTGAGCAGCTTTGCTGCGCTCATTTTCTTTTTCTCCTCTCCGACTCTTGCCGCTGCTGCGCTGCGGTGGTGTCCGTCGGCGATATACATAGCCGGTATCTGCGCAAAGATTTCCGTGATGCGGTCAATAGTAGCACGGTCGTTGATTACCCAGAACGTGTGGCGGAAGCCCTCCGGCGCACCGATGAAGTCGTACTCCGGCACGCCTTTGGTCACCTCTTGGATGATAGCCCTCAGGTCCTCACGGTGCGGATAGGCGAAGAACACCGGCTCCATGTTCGCGTTTAGCACGCGCACATGTTTCATCCGGTCCTCCTCTTTGTCTTTGCGGGTCAGCTCGTGCTTCTTGATGCGCCCCTCCAAGTAATCATCCACCCACGCGCCGACCACCAGACCATACTGAGTCTTGCCGCCTAACGAGCTTTTGTCTTTGAGCGAAGCGGTCTTTCGACTTTGAGCGACTCCGTCGCGGTCTAAAATCGTCTGCGCATACACATAGTATTTCTCCTCTTGGTCCTGTACCAGCCATCCTTTCTCTTTGAACCTCTTGAACTGCTCGACGGCGGCACCATACACACGTTCGTCGTGCTCGTCGGTTCCGGGTTCGAAGTTTATCTCCGGTTTGATGATATGGTACAGACTCTTCTCGTTCCCTGCTGCTTCTGCGCGGGCTTCCTCGGAGTTCAGCACGTCGTACGGACGGCTGTTCACTTGCTCCACTAACTCTTTGGGCGGACGTAATCCGCGAAATGGTTTAATCCTCATAAAGTTATTTGCGATTTAATCATTTACCATTCGGTCATTTATTGGGTCATTGAATCATTTTGTCAAATAGTTAAACAGCCCAATGGTATATAAATGACAAATAGAACATTAAGCCTTCTTTTCAGAAGGCGCTCCTCCCATCGAGCACGTGCCGTTAAACAGCGCACCCGGTTCCACTATAAGCGTCTTGGTTAGCACGTCGCCTTTTATCTTGCCGCTGGAGCGGAGTGACAACTGCTGGTGGCAGGTTATCTTTCCCTCCATCAGTCCCAACACCTCGGCATTCTGGCATATCACGGTCCCTTTGATGCGACCGGCTTCGCCGATTACCACTTTGCCTGTACAGTTCAATTCGCCCTCTATCAGACCGTCGATACGGTAGTCGTTGTCTGCCGCGATGTTGCCTGTAATCTTGCTGCCGGCGGTCAATGCATTGAACATCAATCCGCCCTGTTTGTCATTTGCCATATTCGTTTCTGTTTTGTTTAGGCACTTTCTATCAAAGTGCAGGGTTTATTAACTTGGTCTTAATTTCATGTTTCCGATGGGCTTTTTCTCCTATTTCCCAACAGTCCACAATTTGCGGTGCAAAGTTACAATAATTTTCTGAATTATGCAAATTTTATGGCAAAAAAATAAAAAGTGTAGATTCAAATAGCAAGTGCAAAGTTAGTTAAAAAAATTGAAAGAAGCAAGTTTTTGGGTCATAAAAGTTTAATTTTTTTCTTGGACGACGATTAATTTTATATTGTATTTGAGAAATTTGTTCATCTGTAAAGTTGTC
>JAFSLP010000029.1 GCA_017448345.1 Paludibacteraceae bacterium
ATTCTCCCTTCAAGAAAATCAAAGGTGAACCTATTGTCATAAGCCAAATGCTAAAAGCAGAAAGGGACCTTTATTCCAGTGCCGTATCCTCTGTAAGACAGCCTATTGAAGCCTTTTTCAATTGGTTGAACGAAAAAACGAATATTCAAAGAGCGCATAAAGTCCGATCTATGCAGGGACTTTGGCTGCATCTGATGGGAAAACTATCCATCGCGTTTATTTATCTTATCTTTAACTGCTGATTCGCATTAATTGTTAATTTTTTTACTCCTTTGCACCCGATTTTGAAACACAAACACAAAAATATAGTAATTTTTTGATTTTAAATTTTGAATTTTGAATTTTTTTTCGTACCTTTGCACCGTGTTTCAGTTTATCCGTCAATATGCCCCGATGATGCTCATCCTTTTGATGAGCCTGTTTGTTGCGGCATTGGCGATAGATGAATACAACGACAGCCGTCGTATGACGGAGGATTTGCGCATTGAGAGCTGCGTGGAGCTGGAGACGGAGGACTATGAATGGGACGAAGGACTGACACAGAACATCACTCCGGCTCTCACACCTCACCCCAACCCTCTCCTAAGGAGAACGAGCTTCTCCTCCTTCGGGAAAGGGGAAAGAGGTTTTATCTCCGACAAACAGCGGCTTGGTTTGGTGCGGCGGTACGTCCCGCGAAAAACCTTTGTGTGCTATAACTATGCCCGGACATAAATTATACGGTATGAACTCATTGGAGTTTGTACCGTTTTTTATTAGTAGAAAGTAGAAAGTCGAAAGCAGAAAGCAAAAAGTCGAAAGACCGCAGGCAAGCCTGCTCAAAGTAGAAAGACAAATGCGAAAATAAGGAAATGTGAAAATAAGAAAATGCGAAAATAAATAAATGAACCAATGGATTTTATCAGTATTTTAACAGCTATCTTGACTCTCTTGGCAGGTATTGGCGTGTTCCTTGTTGCCTGCACGATGATGAGCAGTAACTTGGAGTCGGCGGCTTCGCGTCGTCTCAAACAACTCTTCTCGCACACCGGCAACAACAAATGGATTGGTGTCGGTATCGGTACGCTGGGTACGGCGGCTATCCAGTCCAGCGGCGCTGTGACAGTGATGGTCATCGGTTTTGTGAATGTGGGTATCATGTCCCTCACGCAAGCTGCCACCATCATCTACGGCGCGAATATCGGTACAACTGTCACCGCCCAGTTGGTGGCGCTCGGTCTCTCCGGCTCCAACAGTATTTCCACCACCGTCCTTTTCGCCGCTTTCGCAGGTATCGGAGCCTTTATGATGCTTTTCGCCAAAAGCGATGCGTGGAAGAAGACAGGCGGCATCCTTACCGGCTTCGGAATGCTCTTCGTCGGACTCAGTATGATGGCGAATGCCATGGACGAATTCGCGGCGCTTGACTCTGTCAAGCTCTTCCTTGCATCAATCAGTAACCCGCTGCTGCTGGTGCTCTTGGGAACGGTTATCACTGCTATCATCCAATCCTCGTCCGTCATGACCTCCATCGCCATCACCATGGTCGTTACGGGGCTTATTGCGCTGGATCAGGGTATCTATCTCACAATGGGAAGTAACATCGGTTCGTGCGTGGTAGCTATCATCGCGGGTATGACCAGCGGCGTAGCAGCCAAACGGACGGCGATGATTCACCTGCTTTTCAATGTGTTAGGTGTCGTCCTGTTCCTCTGCGCAGCCTTGGCACTCAGTCTCTTTACCGCCGGTGTCTGGAGCTTCGGAACCATCTTCGAGCGTCTCTTCCCTGCCGCTCCACAGTTGCAGTTGGCGATGTTCCACACCGTCTTCAATGTCACGACCATGTTAGTGGCTCTGCCGCTCACCAACGCGCTTGTCAACCTCGCCTGCCGTATTATCAAAGACCAGCCGGTGCAGTCATCCAACGAGCCGCACCTCTATTTCCTCGACCCACAGATGCTGCGCACACCCGTAGTGGCTATCCGTCAGCTCAAGGCGGAGGTGGAGAATATGGCGCAACTGGCTATTGAGAACTACCAACGTTCCGTCCATGATGTCACTACGCTGGATAACTCCGAGCGCGAACTCTTCGATCGGACGGAAAGCCAACTCAACTACCTCAACCGCGAACTGGTGCATTACGCGCTGCTACTCTCCAACAACCAGCTCAGTCAGTTTGACCACCAATACCTCGTATCTACCATCCGCACGGTGAGTGACTTGGAGCGTATCGGCGACTATGCCAAGAATATCATCGAGTACGCCGACAGCCTCCGCCAGCAGGAGGTGCGGTTCTCTGACTATGCGCTCAAGGAGATCGACCAGATGAGCACTCTCATCAGCCGTCTCTACGACGCTACGATGCAGGCGTACCATAAGATGGACATGACCGCCCTCGGTCTCGCCAACCAGATAGAGGACGAGGTGGACCAACTGACCGACGAGATGGAACGCAATCATATCCAGCGTCTTGCTTTGGGCATCTGCAAACCCCAAGCCGGAACGGAGTATATCTCCCTTGCACAGAACTCTGAAAGGGTTGCCGACCACCTCATCAACGTGGCGAAAACCATTCGCGACCTGCAATAACAGTTTAACAGCTTAACAGTTCAACAATTTAACATTTTAACGTCTATGAAAAAGACCTTTTTGACTGCACTCCTCGTGCTGACCACTTGTTTTACGGCGTGTTCCGGTGAAAAAGTTATTTCCTATCTCGAAATGCCCCTTCCGGCTCAACGGCTGATTGAGGCTCATTTCTCCAAAACCGATGTGTCCGTGGTGATGATGGACAGGGAACTGCTGAGTACGGACTACGAAGTGCGTCTGAATGACGGCACAAAAGTGGAGTTCGACGGCGACGGCGAGCTGTACAAGATTGACTGCGGCACCAAGGCAGTGCCCGAAGCCCTCATTCCGGAAGCCGTGCGCTCGTATGTGGCGACCAACTTCCCGAATGCCTTCATTACGGAGTGGGGGAGAGACGACCGCCGGTGGAAAGCCGAACTGAACAACGGTCTCGACCTCGAATTCAATAACAAATATGAATTCCTCCGTATAGACGATTAAGTCTCTCGTCCGGTTTTTTCGCAAAAAGGCTGCAATCATCAAAAAACCGAGTGAAAACACTACTTTTTGCAAAAAAAATCCCTTTTCCCTTGCATATGTGCAATTTTTGTTGTACCTTTGTGCCCGATTTTGCTAACTACACTTTGCAAAACAAACAAAAATTATTAAATATACTGCCTTATGTCTAAAGTTTATCAAGCAAATGAAATCAAGAATGTCGCCATGCTGGGCGGCAGCGGATCCGGAAAAACGACTCTCATGGAGTCGATGTTGTTCGAATGCGGGGTCATCAAACGCCGTGGTACGATTGAGGCTCAATCGACCGTGTGCGACTATTTTCCTGTAGAGAAAGAGTACGGCTATTCCGTCTTCTCTACCGTATGTAATATCGAGTTTGAGGGAAAGAAACTGAATATCATCGACTGCGCCGGGTCTGACGATTTCTGCGGCGGTACGGTAGCCGCCCTTCAGATGTGCGGTTCGGCGCTTGTGTTGCTCAGCGCCAACGGAGGCGTCGAGGTCGGCACACAGAATAACTTCCGCCTCGTCGAGAAAGCCAAGAAACCGCTTGCGTTTGTCATCAACAAATGCGACCATCCGGACGCAGATTTCGACCGCACTTTCAATCAACTCAAAGATGACTTTGGCAATAAGTGTACGCTCATTCAGTTCCCGGTGAACGCCGGTGCCGGGTTCAATGCGGTCATTGATGTGCTGAAAGGCAAGATGCTGGTTTGGAAACCAGAAGGCGGGGCTCCCGAACTGAAAGATATACCCGCTGAATACGCTGAACGGGTGGAAGAGATGCGTTCGCAGCTCTCCGAGGCTGCTGCTGAGGCGGATGAGACGCTGCTGGATAAGTTCCTCGGCGAAGGACTGAGTGACGAAGAGATTATGCAGGGTCTCAAGAGCGTCTATGCCGACGGCTCTATGTATCCGGTGCTCTGCTGCTCCGGCGCGAAAGATATGGGTGTACGCCGCCTGATGGACTTCCTCAATGGCATGGCTCCGAGCCCTTCACAATTCAGCTATCCTACTGTGGACGGCAAGATGGTCAGCCCCGACGCTTCCGCTCCCACCAGTCTCTATGTATTCAAGACATCCGTAGAACCCCACATCGGCGAGGTGAACTATTTCCGCGTAATGCAGGGTACCGTACACAACGGAGACGACCTTGTGAATATGGAGCGCGGCTCGAAGGAGCGTATCTCGCAGTTGTACAGCGTGGCAGGTTCAATCCGTACCGCTGTGGACGAGCTGGCAGCCGGTGACATCGGTGCTACCGTCAAACTGAAAGACACCCGCACCGGCAACACCCTCAACGCCAAGGAATGTGATAACCAATATACTCCTATCAGTTATCCGCAGCCCCGTTACCGCCGTGCTATCAAGCCGGTAACCGAGTCCGATGCAGAGAAACTGGCTGCCCTGCTGACCCGTTACCATGAGGAGGACCCGACTTGGATTGTAGAGCAGTCCAAAGAGCTCCGCCAGATGATTGTGTCCGGTCAGGGTGAGTTCCACCTCCGCACACTCAAATGGCGTCTGGAGAACAACGACAAGATGCCTATCGAGTTCAGCGAACCGCGTATCCCTTACCGTGAGACCATCACCAAGGCTGCACGTGCCGATTATCGTCACAAGAAACAGTCCGGTGGTGCCGGGCAGTTCGGAGAGGTACACCTCATCGTCGAGCCTTACGAGGAGGGACAGCCGGTGAAAGAGACTTACAAGTTCGGCAACCAAGAATACAAGATTTCCGTTAAAGACCAGCAGGAGATCAATCTC
Source organism: Paludibacteraceae bacterium (assembly GCA_017448345.1). Classification (GTDB taxonomy): domain Bacteria; phylum Bacteroidota; class Bacteroidia; order Bacteroidales; family Paludibacteraceae; genus Colicola. Next base: position 4,837 of record JAFSLP010000029.1, read on the forward strand.
GAATGGGGCGGCAAACTCATCATCATCAACTCCATCGTCGGTGGTGCCATCGATGCACGTTTCATTCCGGCTATCGTCAAAGGTATCATGGACCGCATGGAGCAAGGTCCGCTGACCGGTTCGTATGCCCGCGACGTGCGCGTCATCATCTACGACGGTAAGATGCACCCGGTTGACTCCAACGAAATATCCTTCCGTCTGGCTGGACGTAACGCTTTTGCACAGGCGTTCAAAGAGGCGAACCCGAAAGTGCTGGAGCCGGTCTATGACCTTGAGGTATTCGTTCCGTCCGAGATTATGGGCGATGTCATGAGTGATATCAACGGTCGTCGCGGAATGGTGATGGGTATGGAGACAGAGAAACAGTTCACACGCCTCAAAGCGCAAGTGCCTCTCAAGGAACTCGCCAGCTATTCCACCACACTCTCTTCGCTCACAGGAGGCCGTGCTACCTTCACCATGAGCTTCAATAGCTATCAGCTTGTGCCGGCAGACGTGCAGGAGAAACTGCTTGCCGCTTACGCTGCTACACAGGCAGAAGAAGAGTAAAAATGACCTTACCGGTTTGCAATTCCCTATTTTTGGGGATTGTATATGTCGGCAGAAAGCAGTACCTTTGCAGCCAATTTGGAAAAGGCTATGCGAAGGTACTTTTTTTTATACTTGTTTTTTATTACCTGCCTGTGCGCAAACGTACGCGCACAAGTGACGGGTGTGGTGCTGGATGACCAAGGGGAGCCGATGGTGGGTGCTAATGTCTATTGGGCGGAGACCGGTATCGGTGTGGCTACTGGGCTGGACGGTGACTTCACTCTTATGCCGGTGAAAGGGACCAACCGTTTGGTGGCTTCCTTCGTCGGTTATCATAATGACACGACGGTTGTACTCAACCGCAAGCCCCTGACAATAGTGCTGGTGGAAGCCGCCGTACTGGATGAAGTGACCATCACCGAGCGTAAGATGGGCGTGCTCAAGAGCCGCTCCTCAGCCTTCGATACGCAGACCATCGGCACGGAAGAACTATGCCGCGCCGCGTGCTGCAACCTGTCCGAAGCCTTCGAGACCAACGCTTCTGTCGATGTGGCGTACTCCGACGCCGCCACCGGTGCCAAACAGATACGTCTGTTGGGGCTGAGCGGCACTTACGTGCAACTCATTCAGGAGAACACACCGGCTGTGCGCGGACTGGCGCAGAACTTCGGGCTGGAGTATATACCCGGTCCTTGGATGAGTTCGATACAGGTCAGCAAAGGCACCTCCTCCGTCATTAACGGATACGAGGCTACCTCCGGGCAGATTAATGTGGAACTCCTCAAACCGCAGACCCAGAACCCGCTCTCCGTCAACCTGATGGTCAACTCCGAACTGATGGCGGAAGCCAATATTATGGGAGGATGGAAGATTCCATTGAAGAACGATGAGGAGCACGAACACGGACATCATCATGAGGAGGGCGAACATTGCCACCACCAGTCGCTTTATACGGGCATTCTTGCCCATTACGGACAGGGTTTCATGGCAATGGATGGCAACCATGACTCGTTCGTGGATATGCCTAAGACGCAGAACGCCAACCTCGCCAACAGGTGGTTCTACAAACACGGAGACTACACTTTCCAAGCTTTCCTGCGCGGGCTATACGACCGGCGGCGTGCCGGACAGATGGCGGATTCTATCAACAATCCGTACCGTATCAATCTGAACACATGGCGTGTGGAGGGGTTTCTTAAGAACGGTTACGTCTATGATGACGAGAGCGGTTCGTCCGTGGCACTCATCACTGCAGTCAGTTACCATAACCTCGACAACAGTTACGGTCCGCGCACATGGCAGGCGAATCAGCTCAACGCGTATGTCAACGGCATCTGGCAGGGCAATTGGGAAGGCGGCGGACTGATTGACAATGACCATCGGTTGAGTGCCGGTTTCTCGGTCAATGTGGACAAATACAATGAGCAGTTGTTTTATCCCGCAGCCACGATGCCGGCAGTGTTTGACCGCTTGGAAGTGACGCCGGGAGTCTTTGCGGAGTACAGCTACAAATATGCGGACCAACTGTCGCTGGTGGCGGGTGTGCGTGCCGATTACTCCACGCGCTACGGCTTCTTCTTCACGCCGCGAGCCAATGTGCGGTACACTCCGTTCAGTTGGTGGACACTCCGTGCGAGTGCCGGCTTGGGATACCGTTCGCCTAACCTCATCGCCGACAACGCGTTTATCCTGCCGTCCTCCAGAGCACTTCATCTCACCGGTTCGCCCGCACAAGAGCGCGCCGCCAACACCGGACTGAGCACGACGTTTTATATCCCGCTCGGCAGCAAGGAACTGCAGCTGTCAGCTGAGTATTATTACACGCATTTCCTCAACTCGCTCATCGTGGATATGGACCAAGACAGACACGCTGTGCATATATACAACCAGTCCGATGTGCCGGGTGCGAAATCGTTTGCGCACAGCGCGCAAATAGAAGCAAGCATGGAGGTGCTGAGGGGCTGGACGTGGACGGCTGCCTTCCGATGGACCGATGTGGAGCAGACCACGTTCAACACCGCCAAGGCTGCTTATGAACTGCGCCCCAAAGCACTCAGCAACCGCTTCAAGGGAGTGATTACCACCAGCTATCAGACGCCGCTCAAGAAATGGCAGTTTGATGTCACAGCGCAGTTCAATGGTATTACCCGCATGCCTGACGGGTTCACGCCGACCGGGGACCTCAACGGCGGGTACAGCACACCCAAACCCCTCAACTGGTATCCCCAGCTGATGGCGCAGGTGACCAAGTATTTCCGCACCTGCAGTCTGTACCTCGGCGCAGAGAATATGACGAACTTCAAGCAGAACGCTCCCGTCATTGACAGTTTCAATCCATACGGCACGGACTTCGATGCCTCAATGGTGTGGGGACCCGTGGCGGGATGGAAAGTCTATCTCGGTTTCCGGTACGATTTGGAGAAAAAAGAATAAACCGTACCTCGTACTTTATACATCAAAAAAGCGACTCGCATGAGCCGCTTTTTGTTTTACCATCCGAAATTATAGGCAACGCCAATAGCGTGCTGATAATTGGTTTCTTCGGTCAGCAGCAGTTTCTGGCTGTTCGCCTTGACGGTCACGTCGCGGTCGTAGCCGTAGTTGAAACGGTAGTAGAAATCCAGCGAACTGCGCTGGGTGAGCCGCCATTCCACACCTATTGATGTGCGCACACGGCGGATATACTGGTGACCGGTATTGGTCGGGTCGTTGTCTTTGTATTTCTGCTGGAGCGGGTTGGCATTGAGTGTGTTGACCAGTTCGCACCAGATATACGGCTTCAGCGGTTTGCTCATCGCGTGGTACGCCACCTCCAGTTTGGACCGCAGGTAGAGGTCGGCGCGGTTGTGCTCGTAATAGCCGGTAGCTATATGCTGGTCGATAGAACCCATACGAATCTCCGTTTGCAGGCGTTCGCGCAGGTCAAAGGACCATTGCTCGTATTTATAGTGACCGGAGATACCGATGTGCGCACGGTGGCGCAGCCATTTGTTGACATCCGCCCAGTCCTTGTTGCCCATGATTTTGAGGGTGTATCCTACGCCTACTTTGATGTATTTGAAATGCGGGTTCTTGTAGGTCAGTGAGAGGTTGGTGTAACTCTTGTTGAACGAAGCGCCGGCATTCACGCCATCTGTCATGTCGAACATGTCGAACCGCAGGTCCTCGCCGAAATGGAGCGCCAAGCCGTTACGCCATTTCTTGGTGAAATCAGCTCCTACCCGTAGTTGCATACTATGGCTTGTCGTGCTTGTCGGCGTTTCCGACCAATCCCATGAGTAGGCATACAATGGAAAAAGAACCAGAAAGAGCAGGGCTTTTGACTTTCGACTTTTGACTTTCGACTCCATCATCCTCATTGTTTGAATTTGGTTATTTGGTCAATACTGTTGACTGTTTTGCCTTTCTCAAGCGGGTAGGTCACTTTGATGTAGGCTACGTCGCGCAGGAAATCAATGTGCCCAATCTCCACGTCCATGACCTTCAGGCCCATACGCTCCTCCAAGTCGGCAATGAGGGCTGCGCGGTTCTGGGGCTTGATATTCTCGATTTTCTCATAGAGGACAATCTTCGTTGACTCGCGTTTGCGCCCGTTCCATAACTCGAAGCACCAAGCCATACAAATCATGATGAGGTTGGCGATGAGCAGCAGGTACCAAGCCAGACCGTCGGCTTTGAGACTCAGCGAGTTGATGACCGAGACGGCGATGATAAGGAACATATAATTCATCTCCCGGATAGGCACTGTCTCCGTACGGTAACGGATCATACCGAAGATGGCGAACAGACCGAGTACGAAGCCTGTCTGTATGTCGAGAATCTGCATCAGCCAGAGCAGCAGGAACATTCCGGACGAGAAGAGCATAAACTGCACATAATAGTCGCGGCGGCGGCTGTAGCGGTAATACACGCCGTAAATCAGAATCCACGATACCAGCAGGTTGAAAAGAAACATCAATGGCATCGTAATCAGGTTCTCGCTCACGCCGAGAAAGTCGGCGATGTTGTGCATCAGGTACGAAATACTGTCGCTTGTGCCGAAACGTGCGGCAATTGACGGATCATCCGCCAGAAACTCCAACGTAGGGTTGGCTAAATCAACTTGGAATAACATATTTCTTAAACTTTTAACTTATTTACTTATAACTCTATAACTTCTTTCAACTCTCAACTTTCAACATTCAACTCTCTAAAAGCATCTTCTCGATGGCTCTTATCTTCTTCTTGAACCGGTTGCGTTTCAAGCCGGGTGTTGTCAGCGCCGTGCCGATGCAATACTTGCTGATTTTGAACGGATGAATGCGGTGTGCAAGCATAATATCCGTCATGCGCGAAGGCACGTTTCCGTCCCGCTTGAGTTCCACGATGACGAGGTCCGTGTAGGTCTTCACCTCATGGCTGATTACATTGTCCCACACTAAATCCATGTCTATGGTCAGACGCTCGGTCTTGGCTTTGTTGACCAGCGTAATGCGGTGGAACTTGGTCCATAGATGTGGCGTGATAGCCTCCCATGTGTAGCGGCTCTTGAGTTTGATAAACTGCTCTACGGTCAGCGGCTCGTCCTCTTTTTTCTTGTGTTTGAGCACGCTCTGCGTGTCGGCGGTGAGGTCAAAACCGGGGACTATGATACGTTTCTTGTTGGTGCGGCCCTTGTTGTTCTTGCGCTTGATTTCCAAGAATGTCAGGTGGCTGTCCACGTACTGCCGCACGCGGATTTTCTGGCGCACCAGCTGCCTGTCGTGGTGGCGGATGTACATGTTCATGTCTGCGGTGTCATAATACATCGTGTCGTATGTAGCTATCCGCTTGCCGTCAATCTCCTGCGCGTAATAGTCTTCCTTTGCCATCTCTAAGATGGAGGGCAGCACTGAGAGCGGTACCGCATATTTGGTGTCTATGCGGTTCATCAGTTTCACGCTCTCCATCTCGCTCAGCGAGATTGGCTCGAACTCATTTATCAGAGAAGATATATTCAAAGACTTTGACACTGTAAAGTTTTCCGTTAGGCAGATAATTGTACTGTTTTGCTTTGGTGCCGTCGGCGTTCCACTCGTATTTGCGGATACGGTAAGGGCGGTTGCGGTCGTTGTATTCCACTTCTTCCACTACCTTGCCCGTCACGTCGTCATACGTACTTGTCACGCGCCATTTCTGACCGTAAGTGGCGTATTCGATTTCCTCTACGCACCGTCCCTGCTCGTCATACACTTTGATGCGGTCCAGCCAGCGGGTCTTGGTCTTGTCGTCGGTGTTCCACTCTTTGACCGTCAGGTTCTGGCGTTTCTCGCGTTTCGCCAACTGCTCCGGTGTGAGCAGGCTCTGCGCCGTTGCCGTACCTGCTATCAGCAGGCAGGCAAAGATATATAATACTCGTTTCATATGATTAATTGTTCAAATAGTAAATGTCCAAATGGTAAATGGTTTTTACCAGTGTCCTCCGGGGCGTCCGCCTCCGCCTTGGTTGCCTCCTCCGGGACCTCCGCCTTGGTTACCGCCGCTGTAGCTGCTTAGGGTGACGCTGCTTCCGCCGGACGTGCTTGCGTCTGTATAGGCGTATCCGTTCAGGATGGCTGTTCCGCTGGCGCTCACGCCGGATGTGAGAGCCGTAGAGCCGCCGGTGGAGACCACCATAGTGGTTGTACTCAGGCTGCTTGGGGTCTTGAATACAAAGTCCTCACTGCCGCCGCTGAGCGCGTACCACGTGCCTTTTCCTGCGGTGGCGGAGTAGCACGTCTGGCTCAGGCTTGCGCCGTTCTCCAATCCGCCGATTGCGACAATCGTGCCGCCCTGTACGTACAACTGCTTGCCGCCCTCTGTATTGGCGTCAATCGCCACTTCGGGTTGGCTGGCTCCGATGGCATAGACCACACCGCCTTTGATATAGCAGTTGCCGTTGGCGTCCAGACCGTCGTTGCCGGTGGAGTACGCCATGACATAACCGCCGCTGATGGTGCAATCGCCGCCGCTGTTGATGGCGTCGTCATACGCCTGTGCATAGATATAGCCGCCGCTGATAGCAATGGTGCCTTTCGCTTCGATACCTTCGGGGGTGTTGCTGTTGGACGACGAACCGCTGCAGATGGCGGTTATCGTTCCGCCGCTGACAATGAGGTTGCTCGTCGTCTTGACACACTTCGAATAGCTCTTGACGTAGATCGTGCCGCCGCGTATCTCTATATTGCCGTACGCAAGGATACCCTTGTCGCCGGTGCTGGTCACGTTGATGTCGCCGCCGCTGATGACGACAGACGCAGTGTCGCACTGGATTCCTTCTCCAACTGCATTGATGGTCAGCGTTCCGTCGTTGATGATGATTCCGTCATTGGCGTGCAGACCGTCGCTTGCTTTGGCGGTCAGGTTGATAACGCCTGTACCGGTGCAGAGACGGATGTAGTCGTCACTCGCCACGGCGTGCTTGTAATTGCCGGTGACGTTGAGCGTGCCGGAACCCGAGAAACAGATTTGTCCCTCGCTGAAGAATGCCGCTTTGCGGTCCTCGCTGCTTGAGGTGTAAGACGAGCCGTCCGCCAGCGTGTTTGTGCTGCCTAAAACGGCATAGCAGGTCTTCGAACTCTGGTTGTTGATGGCAGGTCCGTCCGAGCAAGTCAGTGTCAGACCGTTCAGACTCAGTTTGAACTTGTACGAACTATAGATAGTCAGCTGTCCGGTGCCCTCGCCGCTGACGGCGTACTCGATGTTTTTGACGGTTGAATTGACAGTCACGTAGCCGTTGCTGTTGGTTACTGTCACACCGTCTGCCGAACCGGTGACGGTGACGTCCGTTCCGTTCCAGATGATGTTGATAGTACTGCTCCACGTCTCGTTGTCCACGAAATCCGAAGCATCGTCCCCTGTGTTTGTTGTCGCCGAACTGCTGCCGCTGCCCGAAGTGCCGCTTTGCTCGCAGCCTGTTCCTATCAGCGTTACCAACGCCAAAAGGATAATAAATCCATTCTTACTCATAGCAGAAAATATGTTGTTTCGCCAATGGTAATTCAAAAACCGTGCAAAGGTAGTGCAAAATTACGAAGTGAGCAAACAAATACGCCTTTTTACTAACAAAATGAAAGAAATTATTAAGAATTTACTCTTTCCTGTTCCTGTATTCCGAAGGACGGAGTCCTGTCTGGCGTTTGAAGAAGTAGCAGAACGTGGCGTTTTCGGTGAACCCCAACTCGTACGCTACCTGCTGGACGGTCATATCGCGGTGGGTGTCTAACAGCCGTTTCGCCTGCTCCGTCAGCATTTCGGTAATCCACTCGTTCGGCGTTTTGCCGGTGGCGCGCTGGATGGTGAGTGAGAGGTGTTTGGGTGTCAGATGGAGCTGTCCGGCGTACCAGATTAAGGTGTGATGACGGTTGTAATGCATCAGCAGCAGGTCGTAAAACTGGTTGAATAGCTGTTCGCCGCGCGTGTTGGTGAGGGCGTCTATCTTCTCCTCGCCCCTGTAGCGCGTGAGCGCGTAAAACAATATGTCTAATAGGTTGCCCAGTGCCTCTTTGCGTCTGGGGTGTTCACTCTCGGTGATATATCTGAGTACTTGTACAATGTCGCGTACTTTGGTAAACTGTATGTCTGTCAGTGCGAGGGCCGGGCGGTTGTGGTATTTCTGGTAGTCGATGAACGACTCCCTCCGCGTGAGCTCTTTATACATTGCAGGAGAAATGATGACCAGCGTAGCACGGTAGTCCGGCGAGACGGTGCTGTACGAGAAAATATGGTTTGGAAGCGTCACACCTACATCGTGCCGTTCAAACCGTCGCGGAAGCAGGTCGTACATGAAATCAGCTGTGCCTTCCAGACAGATACCGATGACGAGGTTCTCCGACTGAAACGGGCGATCGCCTGTCGGCAGCGACTGTACTTCCGCCACTACTACGCCCTGACGGTCAATGTATTCCTGTAACTGGACAGGATGCTGGTTATGATTGTCCATAAATGCCTTTTTGTTAACAAATCGGCTACAAAGATAGTACTTTTTTTTCGTTCTACCAAATAGAATACGCCTTTTTGCTAATATTTCCCTATTTTTAGGTAATGAGAATGTGCAGAAAAAGCAGTAATTTTGCAGCCGTTTTTTGAACAGTATATAAAATAATCATATAATGAAACGAAGTCTGTTTATTTGGGCAGTAGCATTATGCTCCGTCGTGGCGCAGGCTGCTGACTATCCTTATCTGGTGTTCACTAACACCGGCGGGACATCTACGGTGCTGAGTGTGTCGGACATGACGCTTGCCGTCAGCGGCTCCTCGCTCCAAGTGACCAACACCGATGGCACTACCTCTTTTACGCTGACCGGTCTGGCGAGTATGCAGTTCTCCAAGGACGGCAGTACGGTATCTGCCATTGAGAACGTGATTGACGCCGGCGCGGCGGTGGAGGTGTTCTCCATGACGGGCATAAGCCTCGGACACTTTAACACCCTCCTTGAGGCGGTGTCCGCTACGGGCACGGGCGCGTATGTAATTAAGCAAGGTGCTAACACACAAACCATGGTCATAAAATGAAACCTATAACACTTCTTATTGCAATCCTTTGTACTTTGTACATTGCTCCTTTGTCCCTTTCCGCACAGGTCTCCTACACCTCTGACACAACAAGCTATGTCAAGGTGACCTTTAACGGCTCTTCGGCGGCTATAGTGGTAAGTAATGACATCAAGGATTATATCACTGCCTCCGTGAACGGCGCCGATGTAACGGTTACTTCTACGGCTACATCTGCAATCAACGAGGTTTCTTACGGTCTCTACGGCACTACCACGGACGGCTCGTTCACTTTCAACGGCACCTACAAGGCGACGGTCGAGCTCTTCGGCGTCTCCATCACCAACCCGACCGGTCCTGCAATCAACCTCCAGAACGGAAAGCGTATTGAAATCAGTGCCAAGAGCGGTACCACAAGCACCCTCAAAGACGGCACTTCGACCGCTGTCGATGCATGGAAAGGTGCGCTCTACTGCAAAGGGCACATCCAGTTCAAGGGATACGGAACGCTCAATGTCTATGGCAACTACGCCCACGCCATCAAAGCCGGCGAGTACATCGAGATGAAGAACTGTACTATAAACGTCTATTCGGCGGTCAAGGATGCCGTCAACTGCAACCAGTATTTCTTGATGGAGAGCGGAGTGCTCAATCTCAGCGGCTATGGAGACGACGGTATTCAGGTCGATCTGAAGACCGACGACGCCTCCGTGGAGAACACCGGCAACTTCACCATGACCGGTGGTACTATCAATATCAATACCTACGGCTCAACCGGTGAGGCGGTCAAAATAGCAGGCACGCAATCCGTGGCGGCTACAGCCTCGCTTAATGTGTCTGAGACACAAGGGATTGGGAATGTACAAGGGGACAATGTACAATGTACAAAGGTCCTCCGGGGTGGCGTATTCCTGATTGAGCGCAACGGCAAAATCTATTCAATAACAGGTAAAGAAATACAGCAATGAAAAAGATATTAGTAGCAATCCTTTGTACTTTGTACTTTGTCCCTTTGTCCCTTTCCCAGACTCTCAACGTGCAGGTGGGTAATGTGACGTACCTCTTCCCGGCTTCGCAGGCGGGCGTAATGCCTTTCTCGGACGGCATTACACTGACGGCGATGGGCAAAGCATTCACACTCAGCGAAGTGGACAACATGTGGGTGGACGAGACCGCTGTGACGGACTCCACCGTTACGATCGCTTACAACGCTTCCTCTGCGGCGGTCACCGTGGCGGGCAATATCGCTAAATATGTCACCGTCTCCCTCAGCGGCGCACATGTCTCTGTTACGCAGAGCAGCGACTTGGCGACGGAAATCACCTACGCCCTCAGCGGCGCTTCCGCCAACGGTTCGCTGACGCTTGGCGGCTCGTACAAATGTACGGTGTCTCTGGCAGGTGTGACACTCACCAACCCTAACGGAGCGGCAATTAACATCACCAACTCCAAGCGCATCCAACTCTCCGCCAAGAGCGGAACAACCAACACGCTGACTGACTGCGCTTCGGGTTCGCAGAAAGCCTGCATCTACAGCAAGGGACAGCTCCAACTGCAAGGAAACGGAACGCTCAATGTCACAGGAAACACCAAGCACGGCATCAAGTCCGCGTCATATATCTCCGTCAAGAACCTGACGCTCAACATCACTTCGACGGTGGGCGACGGCATCAACTGCGAGGAGTATATGGAGATCAAGAGCGGCACGCTCACCCTCTCCGGCATAGGAGACGATGGCATCCAGTGTGACCTCGGCGGCACGGCCTCTACGGGCATCACGACCGACCATGAGGACGAAGACACCGGTAATATCTACCTCTCCGGTGGTACGGTCAAAGTGACCGTCTCGGCGGCGGCTGCCAAAGGCATCAAGAGTGCCGGAGACATGTATGTCACAGGAGGAACCGTCACGGCTACCACCTCCGGAGGAGGCGCGTGGGACAGCGACGAGTCGAAGACCAAAGCCTGTGCGGGACTCAGTGCTGACGGAAATATGGTTATCAGCGGCGGCACGCTCACCCTCACCAGTACCGGCGCAGGAGGAAAGGGTATCAGTGCCGATGGTGCGCTGACGGTCTCTGACGCCGCTGTAATCACCGTCTCCACCAGCGGACAAGCCGTTGTGGCTTCATCAAGCGGAACCATCTCTACGGTCTCTAACTCCAGTTCTCTGGACCGCTATTCCACCAACTACAAGTCCTCGCCCAAGGGCATCAAAGTGGACGGTGCCATCACCGTCTCCGGCGGTAAGATTTCTGTTACTACCACCGGCGCTGGAGGCGAAGGAATCGAGTCCAAATCGACGCTGGACATCACCGGTGGCGAAGTGGCGGTGACGGCATTGGATGACGCCCTCAACTCCGCCTCGACTCTCACTATCAGTGGCGGAATGGTCTATGCCCGTGCAACCAACAACGACGGTATTGATGCCAACGGCAACTGTTATATCAAGGGCGGTCTGGTCTATGCTGTCTCTGCTTCTTCGCCCGAAGTGGCGATTGACGCGAACACCGAAAGCGGTTACAAACTCTACGTACAAGGTGGCACGATAGTAGCTATCGGCGGTCTGGAGAGCGGAGCAAGCCTCTAGCAGTCCTGCTATTCCACAGGATCATCTTCCTCCGGCGGAGGTCGTCCCGGTGGAAGCGGATGGGGTGGCAGCAGCGGCTCTTGGTCCACCAACACATGGTATGCCCTTACGGTAGGCAGCACCACTTTTGCCTTCAAGACACCAAGCAGCGGAGGAAGCGGACTGGTTGTCTCCGGTGCCTCGACACCGACACTCAAATCCGGCGTGACGGCTTCCGGCACAAGTATCTTTGACGGAGTAGGGTATTACCCGGCTACTGTCTCCGGCGGTTCGTCCGTTACCCTCTCTTCCTATTCAGGAGGTAACTCCGGCGGCGGTCCCGGTGGAGGCGGCTGGGGCTGGTAAAAGCATAACAAAAAAAGGGTGTGTCAAAATGATTGGCACACCCTCTTTTTAATCAATAATTGTTGAATCTAATTGTCTTTAATTCTTATCTCGCTTTGCTCGAACAATCTATGGTTGGTTGACCTATATAAATAATTTTGGATAATTTGGGGACATTTTGGATAACAAATAATAAATTTGTTTAATCTGTGTAATTTGTGGACGAAATCATTAGTGTCCACTTAAAATAAAACATTGTATTTATAAACTATTGTTATATAGAATATTATGTGGATATTTCAAGTGAACGGATTTGATTTGACAATGTTTTTTAGGTTTATTTCTTTGAGTGCTTTTAACTCGCAGAGTTGCCAAATTGGTAGTAAAAACTATCTGTAAGCTTGCTTGCAAGGAGTTTTTAGTAACAATTTGAACAAGGAGCATTGCTCCTAAAGCACTCAAAGGGTTTTATCGGTTTTTGTTTATTTTTTTAGTGGACAGTAGTGGAACGAAATAATTTTTGGATAATTTTGGGTAATTTTTGACGAACTAAAAAATCAACTTCGATTTTTGTCACACTCTTTTCGTATGCTGAACTCGCACCCGCAATACTGCTGGTTGTAAAATCCGAACTCTTTAAGCAGTGCATTCCGTCGGTCCTGCAACCCGTCCTTCCGCCAGTTCTGTGCCCAGAATTGCACCCTTGTACATTGTACATTGTCCTTCGTACATTGTACATTGTCCCTTTGTACATCCTCCGAGGCTTTTTCGCCTGCGGTGTTCACTTGCTCTAAGTTCTTCCATCGCGAAGAGGCAAGGGTGGTGGCGAAAAACTCTATCCCCAACTCCTCTGCTTTGCGTGCTGTAGCTTGCAGCCGGTGGTAGAAACACGCCTCGCACCGTCTGCCCCGTTCCGGCTCCCTCTCCAAGCCCCTCACGGCTTTCAGCCATTCTTGATGTGCCGATTCGTAATCCGTAATTTGTAATTCGTAATTTTTAATTCGTAATTCGTAATCCGTCTCCTCCTCTCTTTGGGAGAGGGCAGGGGAGAGGTCTTCTATCCATTCCACGCCCAAACTCTCTGCGTGCCGTCTGCTCTCGTCACGGCGTTTCTCGTATTCCTCCTGTGGGTATATATTCGGGTTGTAGTAATATATAACCGGCTTTATCTCATGTGCCAGCATCCATTCAATGATAGCGCTGGAGCATGGTGCGCAGCACGCATGTACCAGCACCCTCTTGCATCCTTCCGGCACAATAATATGACTCTCTTTCTGTTTCATTTCCTTCTTCCTGTCCTTGTAGTTGTGACTTTTCAATCTGCAAAATTACTGCTTTTTTCTGACATATGCAAGAGCTTGCGTCTTTTTTCTTTTGCATCGACCATATATGGGCGGTAAAAAAGACGCTTAGATGTAGTTTCCCTGTCTATAACCAATAGAAAGCCCCCAAAACTGAAATTATTGTTTAAATCCAACTTTTCGTTTTGCGGATAATTTGCTTCTATTTTGCGTAGAATTTCATACGCATCTCGTTCGCATTACGTACGTCACTGTACCCTCTCTGTACCCCTCTCTGTCCCCCTCTCTGTCCCCTCTTTATTCCCTCTTTGTTCTTCCCTAACCCGTTGGCGGAATTAAAGTAGCGCATGTTTAATTTGTCCAATCGGCTTGTTATTAATAAAATTTATATATTGTAGGATAGTTAATGCGCTGATTTTGCTGATAATACGAGCAAATAATCCTACTTGTTGTTTAGCATAATTGCGACAAAGCATAAATTGGTCAACCATCTGTGAGAAAAGCGTTTCC
>JAFSLP010000030.1 GCA_017448345.1 Paludibacteraceae bacterium
GACCATCATATCCTTCGGGCGATGCTCTATGAGACGCTGATGCTGATCTCGCGCGTGCCGACGGTTGAACCTGCTGAGCGAGCGGTTCTCCAGCGCAGTACGCAGGATATTCCGGTAAGCCGCTATATGGACGAGTTCACGGCATTGGTGCGTGACCATTTCCGGGAGGAACACAGTACAGCATATTATGCCGGCAGGTTGTGTATCACCCCGAACTACCTGAATAAGATTGTCCAGCGTTCGCTCGGGAAATCCGCTAAGGTCTATATTCTGGAACAACTGATGGCGGAAGCGTGCCGTCTGCTACGTTATACAACGCTCTCTGTCAACGAGATAGCCGACCAACTGCATTTTGAATCAACCACTTATTTTGTCCGCCTTTTCCATAAGTACATCTCCCAAACGCCGCTTGAGTACCGGTCTAAAAACATGCAAAGTCCCGAAAAGTGACATTTCCGGCGCGGTTTGTGTTGCATCCGTTTGCAAAAAAAGCAGTACCTTTGCACTCGATTTCAAACGAGTGTAAATATGAAGACAATTTTTAGTGCATTTGCAGAGCAAGTGGCGAAACAGCCGGAAGCATTGGCTGTGATGGACGAAGAGGAGGCGTTGACCTACCGCGAGTTGGACATTTTGGCGGCAGAGATTGCAGCCGATTTCCCTAAACGTACTGACGAAGGAGAATACCCCGGACCTGCCCGGGTGGGGATAGTGATGAATCATTCGGTGAGGATGATAGCATCCATTTTAGCCGTATTGAGGCAGGGTGCAGCCTATGTGCCGGCAGAGCCGACCTTTCCGACTGAACGGAAACGCTTTATGATGGCGGATTGCGATTTTGTGATTACCGATGACGGAATACAGATTCAGTCTAATCCTGCCGCACGCGTGGACGATCTGGCATATATCTTATATACCAGCGGCACAACGGGCAAACCGAAAGGGGTGATGGTCACTAACGCCAATGTGCTACATTATGTGGCGGCGTTCCAAAACGAGTTTCATCCTGTGCCGGGTGACTGGATGTTGCAACATTCGGTTTGTTCGTTCGACATCTTCGTGGAAGAGGTATTCACGACACTGCTTAGCGGCGCAACACTCTGCATCCCTTCCGAAGAGACGAAAAATGACATGGGACGGCTGATGGCTTTCATCGAACGCAACGGTGTGACGATGCTGAGTGGTTTTCCGTATCTGCTGTTAGAGATGAACAAACTGGGCCGCATTCCCCGTTCGCTGCGGTTGCTTATCAGTGGCGGTGATGTACTCCGCGCGAGATATATTGACCGCCTGCGCACGCAAGGAGTGCATATATATAATACGTACGGACCAAGCGAGACAACCGTCTGCGCATCCTATTACCGCTGTGACGATGCAGAACCTTTAGCGGATGGCACTTTCCCTGTCGGAAAGGCAGTCAAAGGCGTGCAAATAGAGATTCTAAACGAGGACTTGCAACCCGTAGCAGACGGCGAGACAGGCGAGATATGTATTTTCGGTAACGGAATAGCGTTGGGCTACACGCCTCCTGTGCCGGAACAGGTGCATTTTACTACGATGCCGGACGGAAGGCGGGTCTATCGAAGCGGCGACCTCGGGTATGTGCTGCCGGACGGCAACATCGCTTTTCTGCATCGCAAGGACACGCAAGTGATGATCTACGGCAAGCGCGTGGAGTGCGAGGAGGTAGAGAATGTCCTTTGCGAACAGCCACAGGTGGAGACCGCGGTTGTCACTCCGCAGACCGACAGCGACGGCATGACATTCCTCGTGGCATATATAGTGCCCCGTTCGGAGAGGTTCAACCTTGATACCGTCAAACATGCCACGGAGGAACAGTTGGCAAGCTTCATGATGCCTGAGTTTTGGAAGGTGATGGAGTGCATGCCGATGACACCGAACGGCAAAGTGGACCGCAAAGCCTTGCCGCAGGTCAGAAAGGAGGGCTGCTTGTATGACTGATCTCTCTATTCGTCAGGCGACACTCGCGGACTTGGACCTGCTCATGGCGTGGCGCATGGAAGTGCTACATTGCGTCTTTGCACTGCCGGAAGATAGTGACATGACGGCGCTGTGGCAAGCCAACCGCGATTATTACAACCGCGCCTTAGCTGACGGCACGCACATAGCATGTCTGGCGTATTATAACAGCGAAATCATCGGTTGCGGCGGCATCTGCCTGCATAACGAGATGCCTTCGCCTGACAATCCCAACGGACGCTGTGGCTACTTGATGAATATCTATGTGCGTCCGGCATACCGCGGCAAGGGATTTGCCAAATGTATCGTCCGCTGGCTCATCGGCATGGCACTCGGACAGCAAACAACAAAGATTTATTTGGAGACTTCGGAAGCCGGAAGACCGCTCTATCGTTCACTCGGTTTCCGCGAAATGAAAGATATGATGATTTTATGAAACAGCAGACTATCATAGGCGGGCGGGAATGCCTGCTTTATACCGACGGGCAGCCGCAGGTGTTGCTCATTCAGACGCTCGGAGGACACGAGCATAATTCGATTGACACAGAGGTGGAACTCATCCGCAAGGCGGTGCCGGTGCCATTTGTCATGGCGGCTTTTGCCATTCGCGACTGGGAAGCGGAACTCACACCATGGCACGACCCCGAGGTGTCGAAACGCACGATCGTCGGCGAACTGGCAGGCGAGACCTTGCTCTACTTGACGGATGAACTGATTCCGTATTTGCGCAAACAGTATGGTACATTGCCTATTGTGCTTGGCGGTTATTCTTTAGGAGGATTATTCTCGCTTTGGGCAGCCTCGCAGACGGATGTACTGACCGCCGTAGCCGCTATGTCACCATCACTATGGATTGCCAATTGGGCGGAGTATTCCACCGCGCATCCTGTCTGCACGCAGTACGTGTACCTCAGTCTCGGCGACCGCGAAGAGTTCACGCGTAACAGGGCGGTCGCGCAGGTGGGCAATAATGTCCGTGCGGAACATGCGCGTCTGACGGAGCAACTCGGTACCGGCAGATGCACGCTCGAATGGAACCCCGGCAATCATTTCGCCGATGGAGCCATCCGCACAGCCAAAGGCTTTGCGTGGTGCCTTTCAAAACTGAAAAACAATCCTGTTAGCAACGAAATATAAAAGAATATATTGACCAGTTTATGATAAAGATACAAGAAATAACAACCAAGGACATTCTGTCCAAGACCAACCTCCCAATCGGCGATTATGCCGTCAATCCGTATGTGGGCTGCGTACACGCCTGCAAGTATTGCTACGCCTCTTTCATGAAGCGTTTCACCAACCACCCCGAACCGTGGGGCGAGTTCATTGATGTCAAGAACTGGACTCCCATCCGCGACCGCGGACAGCTGGCAGGCAAAGAGGCGTTCTTCTGCTCCGTCACCGACCCCTACCAGCCGCACGAGGCACGCTTCAAACGTACCCGCGCCGTGCTGGAACAACTGCAAGGCACCGGCATCCGGATCAGTATCTCCACCAAGTCGGATCTGATTCTCCGCGACCTCGACCTGATCAAGACTTTCCCCGGCGCCCGCGTCAGTTGGTCCATCAACACGCTGGACGAGGACTTCCGCTCGGAGATGGACCGTGCGGTCAGTATCGAACGCCGTCTGGAAGCCATGCGTCAGTTCTACGAAGCAGGTATCGACACCACCTGTTTCATCTCGCCTATCTTCCCCGGCATAACGGATGTGGAGGCTATCATAGAACGTGCCAAAGACCGCTGCAACCTCGTCTGGCTGGAGAACCTCAACCTGCGCGGCGACTACCGCGGACGCATCCTCAACTGGGTGCATGACCACCGACCGGACTTGGACGAACTATACCGCCAGATCTACACGAAGAAAGACCGCACCTACTGGAGCGAACTGGACGGACAACTGCGCTCGTACTGCGAGGCGAACGGTTTCCGTTATGTGCGTAATGATGATTCTCTCCGCGCCAAACACGGCGAATTGCCGGTGGTGGTCAATTATTTCTACCACGAGACCATCACCAAATCCGCACAAAAGCAACAAAAGGGCGAAATAGGCTAAACCGACCTGCGGGCAAAAATAAAATAACGAAAAACTTGCATATGTCGTAAAAATGTAGTACCTTTGCACTCGCTTTTGAGATGAAACGATTTTGGTACATATTGTTAATCTTGGTGAGCATCGGCGTTCAGTGGTTTGAGCCGATGGATAAGCCTACTATGCAACCGGTGCATACGTCCGGTTGCGCAGTGCAACAAACCGACCATCACACGCTTGTGGGGATACAAGGCGAACCCTTGACCCTTGCCAACAATGGTTCAAACATAACCACCTCTGTACCCACTCATTTCAGTGCAAATACCGAGCGCACGCCTTTCGGCAAGAACA
>JAFSLP010000031.1 GCA_017448345.1 Paludibacteraceae bacterium
AAAGCAAAAAAGAAAAGAACCAAAAGAAAAAAAGAAAAAGAAAAGGCCATGCCAAGCCAAGCCATAAAGAGTATAATAAAGGCAAGGCTTGGCAAAAATAAGTTAAAAATTTTCAACCTATGATTTCCTTTTATTGCATTTGGTCGCTGCTGAATCCTTAAGGCGAGTACAAAAGGCGTCGCAGGGGGGCAAAAAATTATAGGGATTGATGGCTTATGATTGAATGTTGATTGGAAGATGGTCCCGTGATGCTCCCGTTGATGATACACCGTACGAATCACACAACCATCACGCGACCATCTTCCGATAACAAAACAGGAACAAACCCGAAACAAAACAAGAATAAAAACGGAACAAAACAACAGCAGCACTTAACATCCTGTCATAGCATAATCTCTGCCAGCGGAATGCGGACGAAGTCACGCTGCTGCCAGAGAGGGTGGGGAAGAACCAAACTATTTACCATCTGGTCATTTACCATTTGGACATGTATCTCCTTCCCACAGTTGTCATAAGCGCGGATGAGGTCGATATCAATAGGTCGGTCATGGTATTGTCCGTCCGTGGATTTCTTGGTCCGTCCAAGGCTGCGTTCGATGGCTTGTGTGGCAATGAGCACCTCCATGGGCATGAGTGTCGTCTCTACGGCACAGCAGAGGTTGCAGAACGCATTGGGAGAGTCGAACCCCCACGGCTCTGAATAAAAGAAAGACGAGCAGCGGAGGATGGTGCCTACTTGCTGACCGATACGCTTGAGCGCTTCGTGAATCGTCTGTTCGCGTGCGCCGAGGTTACTGCCCAGAGAGAGGTAATAGGTCATTTACCATTTTCTCATTTACTATTTTTTCATTTATCATGATACTTTCGATGAGCTTGACCATCTGCGGATACACAACCGAGGTCTGCACCACGGGCGCATCACTCAGCCAATGGAAGGACTCGTCCGTCTTGTGCATCACAAAGACCGCCACAAGCACCAGCAGTCCGTATTTAGCCAGTCCGAAGAGTCCTCCTGCCAGTCTGTTCGCCCATCCTAAATGGATGGCGCGCATCAGTTTGTTCAGAAGTCTTGCCGCGACAGACAGTACTATGGCAATGGCAAGGAAGAGCAGGGTATAAGCCACCGCATCGCACACGCCTTGAGGCCATGCGAACTGATTTAGAAACCATGCTGAGAAAGACGGCGCCCACAGCCTTGCCCCTATGACTCCGAGAATCACCACCACAATGGCGATGATCTCGGAGACAAATCCGCGCATCAAGCCTCTGACGAGACCGACTACGAGCGGAAGGAGCAAGAGTATGTCAAGCCAATTGGTCATAGGAGGCTATTACTCTTGTGCGTTTTGTTCCTCTTGAAGTGCTTTATATTCCTTGGGGTCGAACTCCTCCGGCTCCCACGGGTCGTCATGGTCGTTAGCCATGACGATATCAGCTATGCCGATACCGGGAATGCCTCGCGGCGTGATAGACCATTCGTATCCCTGCAGGTTCTTGAGCGTACCGGCTTTGGTGCCGATGGCGTTATCCTCATACCATCCGAGGATACCGGTGACGGAGCCTGTGTATTGCGCACATCCGCTCACGCCGGTCTTGTCGGCACCCGGGATGAAGTAATAGGCGAACTTGCAGTACTCGGAGTTCGACACACAGATGGTCTGCGTACCGTCCTCAATCAGGCGGTTCTGCGGATAGCCGACATTATTGGTGGTAGGCGCAAAGACATTCGCCTTGCTGTCCTTCCGCTCCGGGTCGTCGTACTCGCAGGTGAGCACTTCGCCTTGACTGTAGTATTTGCCGTTGAAATGCACGTTGATGATACGTACGAGTCTTCCGTCTGCTTTGCGCACCTTGTCCATGCCTGCCGCATCTACGGTGGGTTTGCGGTCAATCTTCTGGAACAACTGCGCTAATGTCAGTTCGTCATAGACAAGCTTGGACTGGTCGGGCTCGCCAATCATATGTGTTGCAGCGCGGAAACGTGCCGAAGGAATACGACCCGGGCACCAGCCTACTTTCTCGCTGGCGGTCAGAGCATAGATGTTGTTGTTGTAGGTCGGCACGCAGAGTTGCGGTTGGTTGGCATATCTGCCTACAGCCAGTCCGTTACAACGAATCATAATCTCCTGACCGATCTGGTACATACCACCGCTTGAACCGAGGTCCACGGAGATACGCAGGTTCTGCTGGTCAATCTCTTCACCGGTAGCCCAGTCTGTGACCTGCTGGATGACAAGCGCCTTGTAGAAATTACCGCCGAAATCATCGGTGGTGACGCGTCCGCGGATATAGATACCTCTACCGTTAGCGGGCAGCGTGTCCAGCGAATAGAGATAGATGCCGTTGCCGTTGGTGGAACGCGAACGGTACATCGTCGAGTCGCTATGGAAATTACCCTCCTCGGTCATAAATTTGTCGAGGAAATCATTGAGGTTATAGAGGTCATAGCCCTCGGGATTCTCTGCCTGTAACTGCTGTTCAAGCGAACCGCCGAACACCTCTTCCTCCGTCAGGGCTTTAGGCTCGCAGGCTGCCAGAAGAAGCATAGCCGGGCAAAGTACAAAGTACAATAGATATTTGTTCGTCTTCATAATTCTTAGAATTTATAGGTTACAGACAGGAAAAAATTAACACCCCATGCATAGTAATACTTGGACGGGTATTTCCATGCGTTGGCGGAGATGACAGAGTTGCGGTAGTCCTCCTCGCCCTGACGGACGCTGCGTGGCAGACGCGCCTGTTGGTAGCCGCCGGTCTTGAAATGCGTATTGTTGGTCAGGTTGGTGACGCTGAGGTTGATGGATACCGACTGGCGGTTCTTGAGGTAAATCAGTTTGCCCACCGACGCATCGATGAGGAAACGGTTGAGCGGGTTGGTAGCCGCTAACTGCTCCTGCATTGTCATGATGTTATACGGGTAACGGAGGACAGGCACGCCGTTGGCATCCAGCACGGCATTGTCATATACCGCTTTGCCGTTATCGTCGAAGGAAACGCTGAGTGCCTTGCCGTCCGTAGTCTCTATGGCATTGGCATAACTGTCGCCAAACCATCCGTTAACAGCAGTTCCGTCTTTGCGCAGACCGCTGTACAGACCTTGCATGCGACGGCTTGGAGCCACCGAGAGGTAGTTCCAGTCATGGTAGCTGACAGTGATGTCTGCAAACCACATCTTCGGGTGGAAGAACGAGAGTTTGAGGCTGGCGTTGACCTGAGGACCGGTGGAGAGTCTGAGTCCTTTCAGATAGACATAGTCGGTGGTCTCGAAGACGAGTTCGCCGGTAGCCGTGTTCTTGGTCATCGGCATACCGTTCTCTGCCGAGCTGACAGCCAGAGCATCGCTGGTGTAGCGGTAATCGCCTACGGATGCTACTCCGGTGAGGGTGAAGTACGTGCCCAGCTTGACAGCAGCGGCTGCCTCGACACCCATATAACGCTTGTCAATGCCGGTCATCGCCTGATTGACGAAAGTACGTGCCTCGTCGTCATAGTAGCCGTTCAGCTCCGTGCCGTTCCAGCTCTGGGTGAAGAATCCGGTCACACGACCGCGAATGATGGGGTAGTTGAACTCATAGGTCAAATCCGCCGAAGCCACTTTCTCGCTGGCAGCATAGAACTGGGCGAGGTTCTTGGCGTTGTCATGCGTGTAGATATTCTCCACCACGCGGTCGTGTACGCGTTGCGAAATATATGCATCACGTGCGTACGGGGAACGGGTCTCTGCCAAAGCGTTCAGTTTAAGTCGGTTACGGCCGTTAATCTTGTAGTTTACACCGAACTTGAAAGCCGGGTCGAAGAAATGGTGTGCGTTGCCGGTGAAACGGCTGCCGTATTTCAGCATACCTTCCGCTTCTGCGGCTTTGATTGTCTCATAGGCGGCATTGCCGTAGTATTTCCATGCGTCTGCACCGGTGCGCTCTTCCGCCACTTTGGTCAGATACCAAGCACGTCCGTTGAGCATGTTGGTCGAGCGTTGCATGGAGCTGTAGTCAAGCGCCAAAGCATAGTAGAGGTCCACCTCGTTGAAACTCCATTCGTTCTGGAACCATGCCTTGAGGTTGCCCATGTTGATGCGGTAGTCATACCCGAACCGTCTGCCGTTGTCCCGGATGATGTCGTTATAGCCGGTGCGGATATCGTTCATGCGGACCAGTTGGATGTCCTCCTGCGTGAAACCGCCGTTGGTGGCAAGCTCCTTGATATCACGGTCTGCAAACGGGTCGATGTCAATCCATTGGTTGGCACCTAACAGGTCGTCAATCGTCTTATAATGAATACCTTGCGAGAACTTGCCCTCTACGCCGAGCGTCATCTTCAGGTGGTTGAACTGCGTGTTCACATAGTTGAACGAAGCGTTGGCTTCCTGAATGTCATTATGCCGGCGCTCCAGCACGTACCGTGCCGAACCGTTCGGGTCGTTGTGGTTCTGGGCATAGTTGGCAGCGTAGATGTTCTCCCAGTCAATCTGGGTGGTCTTGTTGTCGCGTGCCTTCCAGAGGTCCACCAGCGTGTTATACTGGTCCTTATCCACCGACGGTCCTACCAGATTACCGTCATTACCGGTGAATCCTTCGCCGTACGGACGGCCGTTGAGGTCCTGACCGACGAACAGACCCCATGGATAATGTTGACCCTCTGCATCATAGAGTTGCGAAGCCGAGTTCTCGTTGTTGGGGTTGGCTATCTGTCCGTCCCACAGGAACGATGGCAGGTTACGATAGTAATCCGGACGGGGATCCGGTGCGTTGTAGAAGTTGAGAGCGGAGTTGGAATACCATGAGTAGTGGTAACCTGCCGCCGCTTTCAGACGTTGCTGTTCGTCAATCTTGAACTCATATGCCGCAATGACTGTCGGGTCGTAGGACTTGACGATACGTGAGTTGCGCACCTTGCCGTTCTGGTAACCCCAGTAAGGGTTGTAGTTGTTCGAACCGGTCAGGTCATACACCTCCTGCGTCACGGCTGCATTCTGTCCGCGCTCCGTGGGCGCACCGAAGGTGATGAGTTTGAGGCGGGCGTTGTCCCACACTTTCTCTGCCGTCAGGAAATAACCTAACGAGTAGTATTTGATACCCTCACCGATGATACCTTTGTTGTCCACATATGGCGAGAAACGGTAAGCCAGCTGTGCCGTCACAGCCCATCCGTTTGCCATCACTCCGCTGGAGTAGGTGGCGTTCACACGGGCTTTGTAATTACGGTTAGTACCCGCAGCGCCTACTTTCCAGCCTTGGGCATACCGGCTGGCACCCATCAGATAGTTGGTCGATTGACCCAGTCCGCCAAAGGTGAAGTTGGTCGCCTCCATCGGGTTCAGCACCTCTTTGTAACGGCTGGCATCATTCAGACCACCCATCGCAGAGTAGTTGAACTGACCGCGTTCTGCCGAGCTGAAGTTCAGCCCCTCAATGTAATAATTCTCGCGGTTGGACTGATAACCGCGGTTACGGTAACGCGCTGTGGACCAAGCGAATGAGGTGTTTGAGTTAAACACATCCGTTGAAGCCGACGAGGAGGAAGCCTGTGACTGTGAACGGCCTTCATCATCCGTCATCTCCTCTTCTGTCAGGTTCAGCAGAATCTCGTCCTGTGCCTGTGTCACCACGTCCTGCTGAAGACCGATAGGTTCCAGCTGGTTGACTTCATTGGCTTTGATATTAATCAATTCCAGCGCAGCCAGATAGCCGTCTGCTTCCACCAGCATTTCCTCGTCCATTGCCTCCAGATAGAGCAGAGAGAACTCTCCGGCTGCATTGGTCGTTGTGGAAATGTTCTGGTTGGCAAGTGAAATCTTCGCTCCGACAACAGGACTCTGCGTCGCCACGTCGATAACCCGCCCTTTGAGTGATGTCTGTGCCACGGCAGCCATAGTGACAACCAGCGCAGCCATCATTGATAAGAGTTTGTGTCTCATAATGATTGTTTGTTAGTGTTTTTTATGGTTTTCTTTATCTATCAACTTTCAACTATCAACTAAAACTCGGCACTCTTCGGAGTACGCGGGAAGGGGATTACGTCCCGGATGTTCTGCATACCCGTGACGAACAGCATCAGCCGTTCGAAGCCCAGACCGAAGCCCGCGTGCGGCGCTGCGCCGAAACGGCGGGTGTCGAGATACCACCACATATCTTTCATCGGTATATGGCGTCGTTCTATCTCGTCGTTCAGTTTCTCCAGACTCTCCTCACGTACCGATCCGCCGATGATCTCGCCTATCTGCGGGAATAGCACATCGGTGCCTTGAACGGTCTTTCCATCCTCGTTTATCTTCATATAGAATGCCTTTATCTCCTTCGGATAGTCTGTCATGATGACCGGTTTGCGGAAATGCTCCTCCACCAGATACCGCTCATGCTCCGAACTCAAATCGTCACCCCAGTTGCACGGGAACTCGAACTTGCGACCGTTCTTGATGACTTCCTGCAGAATGCGAATGCCCTCGGTATATTCCAGACGAACGAATTCGGTGTTCGCTACGGAACGCAGACGCTCTATCAGACCTTTGTCCACAAACTGGTTGAGGAACTCCAAATCGTCCATGCAATGCTCTAATGCCCAGCGTACGCAGTATTTGATGAAGTCTTCCTCAAGGTCCATCAGTTCCTGTTTCTGGATAAACGCCACTTCCGGCTCAATCATCCAGAACTCTGCCAAGTGCCGCGGTGTGTTGCTGTTCTCGGCGCGGAAGGTGGGACCGAAGGTGTATATCTTGCCTAAAGCCATGGCTCCTAACTCGCCTTCCAGCTGTCCGCTGACCGTCAGAGCTGCCATCTTGCCGAAGAAATCATCGCTGTAGTCTATCTGACCGTCATCGGTTTTCTTGAGGTTGTAGAGGTTCTTGGTTGTCACTTGGAACATCTGACCCGCGCCCTCGCAGTCGCTGGCGGTGATGAGCGGTGTGTGGAAATAGAAATAGCCGTGCTCGTGGAAATAGGTGTGAATAGCCATCGCCATGTTATGACGGATACGGAAGACGGCGCCGAACGTGTTCGTACGGGGACGCAGGTGCGCCACGGTGCGGAGAAACTCCATGCTCAGACCTTTCTTCTGCAGAGGATATTTCTCAGGGTCGGCGGTGCCGTACACCTCCAACTCTGTCAGTTGGATCTCTACGTTCTGTCCGGCTCCCTGACTCTCCACGAGGATACCTGTCGCCGAGATACATGAGCCGGTGGTGACGGGTTTGAGACGCTCCTCATCGAACTTGGCAAGGTCAACCACTATCTGGATGTTCTTGATGGTGGAGCCGTCGTTGAGGGCAATGAAAGATACATTCTTGTTACCCCTGCGGCTGCGAACCCATCCGCGGACATTGATGGTTTGACCGAAATCTGTACGCTTGAGTGCGTCTATGATTACTGTTCTTTGCATATTTTTTATATTTTTTTTTCTTTCAACTTTCAACTTTCAACTATCAACTATCAAAAGGGCGGTGCCATGCTTTCGCCTAATCCGTTCATGGCGGCTCCGTCTGGACTCATCTGCTGGCTGAACGAAACTGCGCCCATCGAGTTGTTCATGCTCGATTGTATCGCCACGCTCTCTGTGCCCGTAGGAGGCATCGGACCGCCCAACTCATCCGGATCCACGGCTTCGTCTTCGTTCTGGAACTTGGCGTACTTGCCACGGAAACGGAGCCATATACTATCGGTAGCACCATTACGGTGTTTGGCTACGATAATCTGCGCCAAACCGCGCAGATCCTTGCCCGTCTTGTCATCGTTGTACAGGTGATAATACTCCGGACGGTGGATGAAACAAACCATATCGGCGTCCTGTTCGATGGCTCCGGACTCACGCAAATCGCTCAATTGCGGCGTCTTGCCTTCCACGCCCTGACGTGCTTCTACGCCACGGTTCAACTGTGAGAGGGCGATGATAGGTATGTCCAACTCTTTGGCAAGTGCCTTGAGGTTACGGGAGATGATTGACACCTCCTGCTCGCGGCTGCCGAATGACGAACCCTGCGCATTCATCAGCTGCAGGTAGTCGATGATGATGACTTTGATGCCGTATTCGTGCACCAGCTTGCGTGCTTTGGAGCGCAGCTCGAAGATAGACAGAGAAGGGGTGTCATCCATATACAGCGGCTTGCCCTTCATGATGTTAATCTTCGTATTCAGCCTGCGGGTCTCTTCTTTGCTCATCTTGCCGGTCTTGATGCGGTCGCCTTCTATCTCGCACACATTCATGATGAGACGGTTGACGAGCTGCACGTTCGACATCTCCAGCGAGAACAATGCCACCGGTATCCGGCAATCGACAGCCATATATTTTGCCATCGACAGCACAAAAGCCGTCTTTCCCATCGCCGGACGGGCGGCAATGATAATCAGGTCAGGAGACTGCCAGCCGGATGTGATTTTGTCCAGCGCATGGAACCCGGACGGGATACCGCTGATGTTTCCGGTGTTCTTGGCGGCATTCTCCATACGTTTGAATGCCTCCTCTATCACCGGGTCTATCTGTGTCACGTCGCGTTTCTGGCTGCGCTGGGTTATCTCGAAGATACCGGCTTCCGCTTCCTGCATCAGCTCGTCGATATCCTGAGTCTCGTCAAAGGCTTTCTCTTCGATATCCGCCGCCATCGCGATGAGGTCACGGGCGGTAGCTTTCTTGGCTATGATTTGCGCATGATAGCGCAGGTGGGCCGTAGAAGCCACACGGCGTGTCAGGTCGGCAAGATAAACGGCTCCGCCGGCTTTGTCCAGCGTGCCCATCGTGCGTAATTTCTCACCCACAGAGAGGATGTCTATCGGCTCGTCTTTGCTTGCCAACGCACGGATTGCCTCATAGACCATCCGGTTCTGGTCTTTATAGAACACCTCAGGACGCAGCAAATCCGCCACACTTCCGTAGGCGTCTTTCTCTATCATCAGTGCGCCGAGAACCGAGTCCTCCAGCTCTTGCGCCTGCGGAGGAAGCTTGCCTGTCTCGTTGGCGCCTACCTTGATGATGGTGGTCTGAGGGGTGCGTTTGCGGTTATTCCTGCTTGAGTCTGCCATATGCGGTGATTAAGTTGTGTGCAGCGATGAAACTGCTTATTTCGTTATTGAGCACTTGTCGTTCTGCTACTTCGATGCGGTGCTCCATCTGTTCGTTTTTGTAGAATCCGTCCAGCAGCGCTTGGTTGATGGTCTCGTACATCCA
Source organism: Paludibacteraceae bacterium (assembly GCA_017448345.1). Lineage (GTDB taxonomy): Bacteria > Bacteroidota > Bacteroidia > Bacteroidales > Paludibacteraceae > Colicola. Next base: position 9,151 of record JAFSLP010000031.1, read on the forward strand.
ATATTTGGCTTGTTCGGTCCGGTGGGCGTCGAAATAGCCGTTCTTTTTCGTGAAGGCGATGTATTCTTCTATGTTTTTCCAGACATCCATCACGCCTGTGTGGTCTATCGAGGAGCAGCAGATGGTATCGGGTTTCCATCCGGACTCGGAAGGAGGAAAGAGCATCAGTGCGTTCTTGAAACTCACTCGCGCTGCGCGCGCACGGTCAATATTATTACCGTCGCATTTGTTGATGGCGATACCGTCAGCCATCTCCATGATTCCGCGTTTGATGCCTTGCAGCTCATCGCCGGTGCCGGTCACCTGTAGCAGCAGAAAATAGTCCACCATCGAGTGCGCTGCCGTCTCTGACTGACCCACACCCACGGTCTCCAACAGGATGGTGTCAAACCCTGCCGCCTCGCATAACACGATGGTCTCACGGGTCTTGCGAGCCACACCGCCAAGCGAACCGGCTGACGGGCTGGGACGGATGAACGCATTCGATTTGACGGACAGCTCGTTCATACGCGTCTTGTCGCCGAGGATGGAACCTTTGCTCCGTTCGCTGGAGGGGTCGATGGCGAGGACTGCCAGTTTTTTGCCGTGCTCGCATAACTCGCTGCCTAACGCCTCGATGAAGGTTGACTTGCCTGCGCCCGGCACACCGGTAATACCTACGCGTATGGAGTTGCCAGCGTACGGAAGGCACAGCTCAATCACTTTCTGGGCGATGGCTTGGTCCGCGAGCAGGTTGCTCTCCACTAATGTCACCGCCTGACTCAGTATAGTCATGTCGCCGCGGCGGATACCCTCGAAATATTCTTCGGGGCTCAATACCGTCTTCTTCCGGCGGAAAGTGGAGTAGGGGTTGACGGACGGCAGGTTTTGTACGCCCGCGTTGACCGTCAATCCCTTGTATTCTGCGCTATTTTCCGGATGTTCTATCATTCAACGGTGAAATTGACCTTTATTTTCTTGATAGAGTTGGCGTAGTCATTGCTGATTACCACTACCTCACGGCTGTAAGTGCCGGGTTTCATGCCCTTGGTGTTCACCTCTACGGCCAGCATGCCTTTCTTACCGGACTTGACGGGTTTGAGGGCTTTGAAACTCAGGTTCTCCTCTGTGCTATAGACGCGGCGGATCTCCAACGGGTTGACGCCGATGTTCTTCACCTCAATCTTGCCTTTCAGCGTTTTGCCTGCGGCTGCTTTGCCCAACTCTGCACTTGCCGGAACCTCGATGATAGGAGCTTGTTGCTTGTCCTCAACGCTCAGAGCCGAGAAATCTTCGACGATATTGGCTTTGATGGTCAGCTTGTGTGCCTCGTCCTGCACATTCTTGCCGTCCACTACTACGTATGCGGCTGCCTCTACCGGACCATACACGTTGCTTTCCTTTGTGTCTACTACGAACACGAACTTGCCGGTCTCATTCGGCTTGAGTTCGGCGAGGGTCACTTGGCTGAACAGATAGCAGTCGGCGGTACTGGTGGCGAGTTCCACTTTGTGGTTCTCCTGTTTGAGGTTGGCGTATTCCAGTTCGCCGGTCTTGCTCTCGCCTTTCTTGATGGTACCGAGGTCGATGGCTTTGCTCTTCATGTTCAGCTCCCCTACCGCTACGGTGTATTTGTTGGCAGGCTTGGCTTGCTTGGGAATAACCTCGCCCTTGATATACACTTTCTTGGTCGGCTCGGTGGCGTTGGAGGTGATGGTCACAGTCTTTTGGAAACGACCCGGACGGCCGTTGGGGTTGTATGTCACGGTGATACTTCCGGTCTTGCCCGGTTCTACCGGTTCTTTGGTCCATGTAGGGGTGGTGCAACCGCAACTCGCGCGTACGTTGCTCAGGACAAGTGGAGACATTCCTTCGTTTTTGAATTCAAATACTACGGACACACGGCCGTCGGCTTCGTTGATTTTGCCGAAATCATGCTCGGTCTTCTCGAATGTGATAACCGGTTGTTGACCCATCATGGCTACTGCTACAAGAGCCATGCAGAGAGTGCTGAAAATCTTTTTCATAATGTTCTTTTATTTGTTTTGATATGATTTTTTGATATGCTTTGATAGATATTAATTATTAATTTTTAATTATTAATTACTGTCCACTCTTCTGACATCTTTGATGTCGTCTATCTTCTTGATGGCTTTGAGCAACTCCTCTAATTCGGTGCGGTCATAAACGTAAATTTCCATGGTGCCTTTGAAGATACCGTCTTCGCTGGTCACGTTCACGCTGCGCATGTTGATGTGAAACTCCGTCGTGATGGCTTGCAGCACTTGGATGAACACACCGAATTTGTCTATGCCCTTGAACTCGATGGTCTCTACAAAGGACTGCACGCGATGGGTGTTCCATGTTGCGGAATAGATGCGTTTGCCGTAGCTTGTCTTCAGCAGGTTCGCCTCTGGGCAGTCTATCTTGTGGATGTGCATCTTGCCTTCCTCGTCCAAGTAACCTAACACTTCGTCACCCGGTATCGGGTGGCAACATTGGCTCAGCAGGTAGTCTTTTCCGAGATTCTCGTCGGTCAGCACGATGGCGTGAGGACCTTTCTTGGGCTTGACAATCTCCTTCTTTTCGGACGGCTGAAGGCTGATTGCGGACGGCTCCTTCTTTCCGATAAACGGTATGTACGACCGCCAGCCGCGTTTCGGCAGCACTATCTCGTGCAGGTTGTCCAGTCGCAGAACGCCTTGCCCTATCTGCAAGTACAGCTCGTTGGGCGTGCTCAGCTTGTAATAACTCAATAATCGTGCCAGAACCAAGTCACGCTTGCCCGACAAGTCGGAATCCATGTTGATGGCATCGGTCAGCAGTCGCTCGCCGTGTCTGATATACCGTCTCTCCTCGCGCCGGAAATACAGGTTCAGACCGTTCTTGGCTTTGGCGGTCGTCACCATCTCCAGCCACTCGCGCTGGGGATGCTGGCTGTTGGATGTCAGCACTTCTATCTGGTCGCCGCCTTTCAGTTGGTAGGATAGCGGCACAAGCGTATGGTTCACTTTCGCGCCTATGCAGTGTTCGCCGAGCTCCGAGTGGAGCATGAATGCGAAATCGAGGGCGGTCGAACCTAACGGCATTGTTTTTATCTCGCCTTTCGGAGTGAATACGAACACCTCTTGCGCGAACAGGTTCAGTTTGAATGTACCGAGGAACTCCATCGCATCTTTCTCCGGATGCGCAAGGATGTCTTTGATCTCGCGGAGCCACTTGTCCAGTTCGCTGTCGTCCGATTCGCCCGTCTTGTATTTCCAGTGAGCCGCATAACCGCGTTCCGCTATCTCATGCATGCGGTCCGTGCGTATCTGTACCTCCACCCATTGACCGTTGGCGGCCATCACCGTCACATGGAGTGCCTCGTAGCCGTTGGATTTCGGCGTGGAAATCCAGTCACGGATGCGCTCAGGATGAGGACGGTAAATCTCTGTGATGGCGGAGTAAATCATCCAGCACTGGTCTTTCTCGCTCATCGACTCGTTCGGCGTGAAGATGATACGCACGGCTAACAGGTCATACACATCCTCGAACGCGCATTGTTGCCGCACCATCTTCTTCCATATCGAATAGACGGACTTGATGCGTGCTTTGAGTTCGAACTTGTACCCCATGCTTGTCAGCCGCTCGCGGATAGGTTCCGCAAACTGCTCGTAGTTCGCCATCTGGCTGGTCTTTACCGCCTCTAACTTGTCGTGTATCTCCTGCCACGTGTCGGGGTGTTCGTATTTGAAACTCAGGTCCTCCAACTCCGTCTTGATGGGGAACAGACCCAGCCTGTGAGCCAGAGGCGCGTAGATATATTGGGTCTCGCCGGCTATCTTGTATTGCTTGTCTTTGGGCTGGGCGCCTAATGTACGCATGTTATGCAGACGGTCCGCTATCTTGATCAGCACCACGCGGATGTCGTCGCTGATGGTCAGCAGCAGCTTGCGGAAGTTCTCTGCCTGCTCCGATGCTTGGTCACCGAACACGCCGCCGCTAATCTTGGTCAGACCGCCCACTATCTGGGCTATCTTGTCGCCGAACAGACCGGCTATGTCCTCTACTGTGTAATCGGTGTCCTCCACCACGTCGTGCAGCAGCGCCGAGCATATGCTTGTGCTGCCCAGACCTATCTCGCGCACACAGATGCGTGCCACGGCTATCGGATGCATGATATACGGTTCGCCGCTCAGCCTGCGCACGCCGTAATGTGCCTTGTGCGCAAAATTGAACGCATGCGTTATCAGTTCCACTTTCTGACGGTGCGGAGTATGGGCATAATCATCCAGCAGAGCTTCAAACTCGCGCTGAATCATTTGCTCTTCTTCCTGTGTAAATTCGCTTTTCTGCATAGACGTACTCAATCGACCTGCAAAATTACAAAAAAAAAATCATATACGCAAGTGCGCACGTACAAAAAATAAAAAAAAGTGTCTTTTGGCATGAAAATTGACGCAAAATAATAAAAGCTATGGTCATATGAAAAATTTTTATTACCTTTGCAAACAAAAGGGCACTTCTATAAATTGCTTTGTTTTGATTTAGAGGTTTGTCTTGGGTAGATTGTTGTCTTTCTTGAAGGAGCGATGCGGGCATCGTGACTGAATGAAAGTCAGCAAGATACCAAGAAAAAGCCTAAAGCGAAATAAAAGTGCCTGATTTATTTATTGAATATTAATTTATGGCATACTATAAATGTGGAATTTATAGAAATGCCCTGTATTTGCCTTATTATGCGAAAATCTCTGTTTCTTATACTCGCGGTGTGTCTCTCTATGAATGTCATGGCAGAGAACGCTTATACCCTTGTCCTCGACCCCGGACACGGCGGAAAAGATGCAGGAGCCGTAGGGCGGTTCTCTAAAGAGAAAGACCTCAACCTCAAGCTCGCCCTCAAGGTCGGCAAACTCATCAACGAGCAATACCCCGATGTCAAGGTGGTCTATACGCGTTCCACCGATGTCTTCATTCCCTTGCAGCAGCGGGCGGACATAGCCAATAAGAGCAATGCCGACCTCTTCATGTCCATCCATGCCAACTCGGCGGAGTCCAGAGCGGCGAAGGGGGTAGAGACCTTCATCCTCGGTACCGAGAAGATGGAGCAGAACCTTGATGTCGCCATGCGGGAGAACGCCGTGATGAAACTCGAGGCGGACTATAAGACTACCTATCAGGGTTTTGACCCCAACTCCATCGACTCGTATATCATGTTCGAACTGATGCAGAACAGCCATATGGACCAGTCCCTCCAGTTCGCTACACAGGTGCAGGACCGTTTCGTCGGGCAGCTCAACCGCTCTGACAGGGGAGTGCGGCAAGCCGCCTTCTGGGTGCTGCTTAAAACAGCGTGTCCGTCTGTTCTTTTTGAAATGGGATTCATCTCCAACCCCGATGAAGAGAAATTTCTCAATCAGGATGCCTCGATGAACAAGATGGCACAGACCCTCGTTGATGCCTTCGGGGCTTATACGCACAAGCAGAAAGCACGCCTTGAAACCACCAAAACAGAGCCTCAAAACAATGATAAGTCAGCGGTAAAAGACGAAAACGAGACGAAAACGAGTCGAAAACGAGACGAAAACGACCCGGACATCCAAGCACCCGCAAAAGAGACCAAAGAGCCTGCAAAAGAGACCATTAGCCCGTCGGAAAAGGAAACCAAGGCACCGGTTGAAATGCAGAACGCGGAGAAGAAACTCTACTATGCCGTGCAGATCTGTGCCTCAAGAGAACCCCTTGAACCTGATGATCCGCGGCTTCGAGGCATCGAATACGGCTGCATCAAGGTCGGCGAGTGGTACAAATACTATACCGCTGCACATACCGACAGAGCGCATGTCGCCTCATCACAGCAGCAACTCAAACCCCGCTACCCTGACTGCTGGATTATCAAGTTTGAGAAATAATGTATAATTCGTAATATTAATCTGTAATTCGTAATTTATAATTCGTAATTCGTAATTTTTAATTCCCCATGAACTATTCCCGCGAAATAAAAGTTGGTGTACTGGCAGCCGTCTGCCTGTTCCTTCTCTTCTTCGGTTTTAATTTTCTGAAAGGGGTGAACATCTTCTCGCCCACCAATTCCTTTCATGGCACGTTTACGGACCTGCACGGACTGGAAGAGCAGGCGCAGGTCATCATCCGGGGGCACAAAGTCGGACAAGTGGACCGTATATCGTATGACTTCACGCGTGACAGCGCCTTCACGGTAGATATCTCCATCAAGAGAGACATCGTCCTTCCGCAAGGCACACAGATGGCGCTCATTGCCGACGGGCTCCTCGGTGGTATGGCTATCGAGCTTCAACTGCCCTCTAACAGCGGAAACGGTCTAACAGCGGAGCGGTCTAACAGTGAAAACGGTCTTTTTGGCGAAGCCGGTCTCATAGCCAAAGGCTCTTTCCTGCCTACCACCTACGTGCCGGGACTGATGGAATCCGTGCAGGGCGAACTCCTTGCCAAGATAGGCGCCGCCGTTGAGGATGTGGACTCGCTCGTCGCGGAGCTGCACGGTCAGTTGGAGGGTGACCACCTGCAATCGGCACTTACCAATGTGGACCGCATCTCCGGCGACCTCACTACCGTCTCACACGACCTCAAACGGCTCATGAACAACCAAGTGCCACGCATCGTCAACAATGCCGACACGGCTGTCGCCAACCTCAATACCGTCCTCGCAGATATCAAAGAGGCGGACCTCAAATCCACTGTCGCACGGGTGGACAAAGCGGTAGAGAATGTCAACGGACTCGTCTCCGATGTCCGCTCGCCAAACGGCACTATCGGGCAGCTCATCTACAGCAAATCGCTCTACGATCATGTGGACGCAACGGTCATCTCCGCCGACTCGCTTCTCGTGGACCTCAAGGCGCACCCGAAGCGCTACGTACACTTCTCTATCTTCGGGAAGAAAGATAAATAATATTGTTAATATTTCTCAGGAAACATATGTTCCACAATTTGTAGTTTTTCTAAATTGCAATAATTTTTACCAAAGCGTAACGCATTGAAAAAGTCGTGCGTTACGCATTTTTTTTGAATAAAATTATCTGCCTTTCTTGCAAATTTAAAAGACCCTATAAATCAATAAGTTATGTGTTGATAACTTGCCTAAATGGCTGACTTTCAATTGCTTGTGCATAACAACCTAAAAATGCGTCACTTACATCTATGTGCAAATCTTTGCTTGGGACGGATATTTGCCTATTCGAAAAAAAAGCAGTACCTTTGCACTCGGTTTCGCTAATAGAAGCGATTCTTTTTTTGACACCTTATATAATATATGACGCAAACTCTTCAACAACAATGGGCGCAATGCCAGACTATTCTGGCTGACAATCTCACCGCCAGTGCTTACCAGACATGGTTCGCACCCATTGTACCGTTGCAGTTTGCGGAAGGGGTCTTGGTTCTGCAGGTCAAATCACAGTTCGTAGCGGAATATATTGAGGAGAACTATATCCCTCTTCTCTCTGCCGCTATCCTGCGCGTCTTCGGGCAGGGCACGCGTCTCGAATACAGAGTTCTCATCGACTCCGCATCCGGTGCGGGGACTATGCTGCCTTCTGCAGGACCTGCCACACAAGGCAGACAGATGGTCGCCGGTCAGCGCCCTATGGGCAATTTTGACTCGCAGCTGAACACGCTATATACCTTTGACTCTTTCGTTGCCGGAGAACCCAACAAACTGGCGCGTACGGCGGGTATCACTATCGCCAAGCAGCCCGGTTCTACGGCTTTCAACCCGCTTTTTATATACGGCGGAAGCGGAGTGGGGAAGACGCACCTCGCCAATGCTATCGGAAACCAAGCACGGCTCATCAACCCGCAGCTCCGCGTGCTCTATGTCAGCGCGAACACTTTCAAACTCCAATACCAAGATGCCACCAAGACAAACCGCATCCCGGATTTCCTGAATTTCTATCAGTCGGTGGATGTGCTTATCGTGGATGACATCCAGTATTTTGCGGGGCTCAAAGGCACGCAGGACACGTTCTTTCATATCTTCAACCATCTCCAGCAGTTGCGCAAACAGCTTATCTTCACTTGCGACCGTGCTCCGGTGGAACTCAAGGATATCGAGGAACGCCTGCTTACACGTTTCAAGTATGGTCTGGCGGCGGAGATAACACGCCCGGACTATGAGTTGCGCAAGAATATCCTGCTTAACAAGATGCGCCGCGACGGCATTGCTCTGACGGATGAGGTCGTTGATTTCATTGCGCAGAATGTGAAGGACTCGGTGCGTGACTTGGAAGGGGTCTTGGCGTCTCTTCTCGCCCATTCGACGCTTACTGACAAAGAGATTGACCTTGCCCTCACGGAGAAAGTGGTGAGCCATATCGTGGCTATACAGCCGCATAAGACGACTGTCGGTGATGTCATCGGTGCCGTGGCGAACCATTTCAACCTGCCCGAGCGGGCACTCCTTGCGCAGAACCGTTCCAAAGATATCGCACAGGCGCGTCATGTCGCTTTCTATCTCAGCAAACAGCTCACCGGTTGCTCCCTCACGGAAATCGGTTTCAAGATAGGACGGCGGACACATGCTACGGTGCTGCATTCTGTCGCACTCGTCAAAGAGCAGCTGGAGTTTGACCCTGTCCTCCGCCAGCATGTCGCGCAGATTGAATCCGCCCTCAATGCCTGATATACACATGCTTATAAACAAAGAAACGACATCCGCCGGATGTCGTTTCTTCTATTGCAACCGCCATGCATGGCGGTTCTTTACATCATGCCGCCCATGCCGCCTCCTGCGGGCATGGCAGGTGCCGGATGCTCCTCAGGATGGTCCACGATGACGCATTCGGTCGTCAGGAACATACCGGCTACGGAAGCGGCGTTCTCCAGTGCCACACGTGCCACTTTGGCAGGGTCAACCACGCCGGCTTTGAACAACTGCTCGTATTGGTCGGTGCGTGCGTTGTAGCCGAAGTCGCCTTCGCCGGCACGAACCTTGTCAACCACTACTGCGCCTTCTTCGCCTGCGTTGGCTACTATCTGACGGAGCGGTTCCTCTATCGCACGACGTACGATCTCGATACCTGTCTGCTCGTCCTCGTTGGCGCCTTTCAGGCCTTCCAGAGCCTTCTGTGCACGGATGTACATCACGCCGCCGCCCGGAACGATACCTTCTTCGATTGCCGCACGCGTTGCGCTCAGAGCGTCGTCCACACGGTCTTTCTTCTCTTTCATCTCCACCTCGCTGGCTGCACCTACGTTCAGTTGTGCTACGCCGCCTGCCAGTTTGGCAAGACGCTCCTGCAGCTTCTCTTTGTCATAGGTGGACTTGGTCGCAGCTATCTGTGCTTTGATCTGTGCCACACGGGCTGCGATGGCGTCTTTGTCGCCTGCGCCGTTGACGATGGTGGTGTTGTCTTTGTTCACGGTGATGGTCTCAGCGGTGCCGAGCATCTCGATGGTTGCCTGCTCAAGCTTGATGCCTTTCTCCTCGCTGATGACGGTGCCGCCGGTGAGGATAGCGATGTCTTCCAGCATCTCTTTGCGGCGGTCGCCGAAGCCCGGAGCCTTCACGGCGCAGATCTTCAACTGTGCACGCAGACGGTTGACAACCAGTGCTGTCAGTGCCTCGCTGTCCACATCCTCTGCGATGATGAGCAACGGTCTGCCGCTCTGTACTGCCGGCTCCAAGACTGGAAGCAGCTCTTTGAGGTTGGAGATTTTCTTGTCATAGATAAGGATATAGGGCTTGTCCATCTCTACTTGCATCGTCTCGGTGTTTGTCACGAAATACGGGCTGATATATCCGCGGTCGAACTGCATACCTTGTACCACGTCAATGGTGGTGTCCATTCCTTTGGCTTCGCCGATGGTGATTACGCCGTCTTTGCTCACTTTGCGCATCGCGTCGGCAATCAGCTTGCCTATCTCGGCGTCGTTGTTGGCGGAGATGGTGGCTACCTGCTCGATCTTGTCGAAGTCATTGCCAACGACTACGGCATTTTTCTTGATTTCTGCCACTACGGCAGCCACGGCTTTGTCGATACCGCGTTTCAGGTCCAGCGGGTTGGCTCCGGCTGTCACGTTCTTCAGACCCACGCCTACGATGGCTTGTGCCAGAACGGTAGCGGTCGTTGTTCCGTCACCGGCTTGGTCGCCTGTCTTGGATGCCACTTCTTTGACCAACTGTGCTCCGAGGTTCTCTGCGGCGTCTGCCAGCTCAATCTCTTTGGCTACTGTCACACCGTCTTTGGTGATGTGCGGAGCGCCGTATTTCTTGTCAATCACTACATTGCGTCCCTTCGGACCCAACGTCACTTTCACTGCGTCAGCCAACTGGTCAACGCCTCTCTTCAGCGCTTCACGCGCCTCGGTATTGTATGTAATATCCTTTGCCATAATATATAAACTTTTTAACGTTTGCAAAGCAAACCATTTTAACTCTTTAACTCTTTAACGCGTCAGCATATTTTCGCCAGCACGTCGCTCTGACGCATAATCAGGAACTTCTCGCCGTCCAGTTCCAGTTCCGTACCTGCATATTTGCCGTACAGCACTTGGTCACCTGCTTTGAGTACCATTTTCTCGTCTTTGGTGCCTTCGCCTACTGCCAGCACCTCGCCGCGTAATGGTTTCTCTTTTGCGCTGTCAGGGATGATGATGCCTCCGACAGTCTTTTCTTCTGCAGCTGCGGGCTTAACCAGCACGCGGTCTGCCAATGGTTGAATCTTGCTCATAGTATATTTTGTTTTAAAATAGTTCTTGATTTCTTACAGCCCGAAGGGCGGTCACATTCTATATCTCAATTCCCGTGCCAAAGCCCCTTCGTCTGCCAAAATGTCAGTCTTACCAGAACCGCCGTCCTTCCTCGCTGTATGCATAACCGGCTTGTTGCATTTGCTGTCTCAGTTCTGCCTCGTTGATATCAAGGTCTTCGCATAGTTCCGCCAGCGAACCATATTCATCCCGCAGTTTCATGTTGAAGAGACTGACCATCATTTCCGGATTAGTGGGTATATTCATTTCTGTTCCTGTTTTTACGCCGCAAAGGTACGACTTTTTTCTGACATATGCAAGAAAATGAGACTTTTTCTTCCCCTGCGCTTGCATATGTCGATTTTTTGTTGTACCTTTGCACCCAAAATAGAAAATCGCTAATTCGAAAATCATATGGATATATCCATCATCGTACCTTTGTATAACGAGGAGGAGTCGCTGCCGCACCTCTATGACTGGATTGTTCGCGTCATGGAGGAGAACAAGTTCTCCTATGAGCTCATCTTCGTCAATGACGGCAGCACCGATAACTCATGGCAGGTCATCGAGCAGCTGAAAGCCGGAAACGACAAGCGGAAGAACGCTGCTGGGCAGGTGCACGGCATCTGTTTCCGCCGTAATTACGGCAAGAGTGCTGCGCTCTATTGCGGATTTAAGGCGGCGCAGGGGAATGTCGTCATCACCATGGATGCCGACCTGCAGGACAGTCCCGATGAGATTCCGGAACTCTACCGCATGATTACAGAAGACGGTTATGACCTCGTCAGCGGATGGAAACAGAAACGCTATGACAACGCCCTGACAAAGAACCTGCCTTCCAAACTCTTCAACGCTACGGCGCGCAAAGTGACGGGCATCAAACTGCACGACATGAACTGCGGACTCAAAGCATACCGCTGCGAGGTGGTGAAAAACATTGAGGTCTTCAGCGAGATGCACCGTTATATACCCTATCTCGCCAAGAACGCAGGCTTTACCAGAATCGGCGAGAAAGTGGTGCAGCACCGCAAACGCGAGTTCGGTACTTCCAAGTTCGGACTCGACCGTTTCGTCAACGGCTATCTCGACCTGCTCACTCTCTGGTTCCTCAATAAGTTCGGCAAGCAGCCCATGCACTTCTTCGGTTTGGTGGGCAGCCTGATGTTCTTCATCGGTTTTATTGCGGTGATTGTCGTGGGCGGGATGAAATGGTACGCGCTCGCGCATGGCGTGAGAGCGATGCTCGTGGGCGTGAATCCGTATTTCCATATCGCTATCCTGATGATGATTCTGGGATGCATGCTCTTCCTTGCAGGATTCCTTGCTGAGCTTGTCATACGAAACAGCCCCTCGAGAAACGACTACCTTATCAAAAAAGAAATCTGACCCCTATTGGTGACATGCAGACTCTTGATGATCAGATAAATACGATTGAACGCGCCTTGGGAGAACGCATGATTGAGCATGCGTTGGTCATCGTTCGTTCGTGGCTCAACGAACTGGGCGAAAACAACCCCTATGAACAAGCGGCGGAAAGGATTCGCAAGACCTACGAAGAGCTCTTTGCGGAATGGTTGAGCGTGGGGACTGAAGATACGGACATCCGTCTCAACCGCCTCACCGGAGAGACCTACCAGCTCGTGGATGCTGTCTATGCCGCCCTGCGTGTCAAACGCGGGATGTCGCCGGATATGCACGGTTTCAATCCGGACCAGCCGCAGTCGGTGATGCACTATTTCGCCAACTGTGTACTCTTCCGGGACAAAGACTTCGAATGGCTCAGGGACATATGCAATGACGAGGCACGCTCGGCTACTGCGCTCATGGCGGTCGGTGCTTTGGCGAAGAACATGCGCGAGTGTTTCAATATCGACGCTTTCCTCACCCTCATTGAAGGTATGAATGCCGCCAATGACATGGTCGCGGATCAGTGCATGGCTTCGGTCTTCATGCTCCTCATCCATTACGACATCCGTATCGATTTCTTCGAACAGCTCCAAGAGGCGTTCCTCGAGGCGTTCACGGCGCAGGAGGACGAAGGGGACCATGCTTTCGAAGTGCTCTGTGCTATCATCTCCTCGACCCGTCGCCCGGACGGTGAACAGGCAGGCAAGGTCACCTTTAACCAGCTGCCCGAAGAACTGCAGGAACTCATTGAGAAAACCGGCATGAAAGGGCAGATGAGTACGATTACGGCGTGGCTTCCGGAGTCGGAGCAGGAGTACGTGCAGGGCTTGGTGGAACTGTTGCCGGATACGTGGCTGTATGAAATCATAGTGGACGAGAATCCGGTACGTGCCTCTTTCATAGCGCAGCTCTATCTCTCTATCGGACGGATGGACCTGCTCTGGGATAATCTCGACGTGGCGGAGCGATGGCTCGTCAAACAGTTGCGCGGAGGCTCTGCTGGTCCGATGGATTATATCAATTATGCCCACTGCCTGCTGCTTCGGGGGGACCGGATGATGGCGTATGAATACTACCGTCAGGCGCGCCAGTTGTGCAAGGGACCGAAGGAGTTCTTCAATCTCTTCCGTCCGGACAGGCGTGCGCTGGTCGATCACGGCATTCCCGTCGAGCAGATCTACCTCCTCGAAGACCGTCTCATCAACCAATAATGTGGTGTCTTTTTATGGATGTTTGGCGGCAAAAAGCGCGTTATTAGCGCGTTATTAGCGGGTTATTAGCGCGTTATTTCTGGCACGTTATACTACTTTGGACTCACTTTTTCTTCCCCCTTCATGGGGAACCGAGGGTGCTTGGTCTAATCTATGGAAAGGGGCTTTGGCTCTTAGAACGCTACGCCGATGCCTGCGTCGATGAACTCGGCGCGGACGCCGTGTGTCTTCAGACCCAACTGAACAAACAGATGGTCCAGCACATGATACTTGAGCACGAACTGCATGTAGCACCATCCGTCCTGATAATTGCTGGCATCCGCGAAGTCATAGCGATAGAAAATACCGCGGTTGAGCGGCGTACCGGCTTCGTCCATCTCTTTCGCGCCTTGACCTGTATCCCATGTTTTTTTGCCGGTAAACGGCTCCAGGTTCTTCACCGGGTCGAACACATAGAACCCGACATGGATACCGGCGGTCAGATTGCCGATGATGAACTCCGGCTGCACGCTGATACCCACGCGGAAACAGTTCTTCACGTTGCTCTCCTTCAGATACGTCTTGCCGAAATACGTGACAGGCGCATCCGGGAATGCCGCTTTGGCTTCAGGTATGCTGTTGCTCACGCAGGCATAATAGCCGTCATAGAAAGCATCCACACCGGCACCCACGCGGAAGATGGATAGCGGTACCCAATATGCGGCGGCTTTCACGGTGGCGATGCCGAAGAACAACTGACCGTTGCGGTTGTCGGCATAGTAGTTCTGTTTTGCGCCGCCTGTTGCACTAATCTCCACAGCCCATGGTTTGTCCACGCCGTCATACAGCTTTCTCGGCACATCCGGCTTCGGAGCTTGGTATGTACGCGTCGTATCCGCCAACTCCTTCGTACTTCGTACATCTTTCCTTCGTACATTAGCTTGGTATCTCACCCCTAACTCGCCGCCGAACATGTTATATCCGGCATTCGGGTGCATGAACGAACCGTTGCTGATATGCCGCCAGCCGCCGTTTAGTGTGATGGTCCAGCCGTTTTTGATAGGGAAATCCATGTATAACTCTAATGCCAGATACGCATTGAGAATGGAACCGATGGACCAGTTGGCGCCTTCATGGTCATGGTATGGATGAGTGCCTTCGTAGGTGTTGGAATAGCGTTTGGTCACTGCCGCCAGACCTACCGTCGGACGAAGACCGATGCCGAAATGCTTGCCGTTGTAGAATGGCTGGTTCATGTATCCGAAAGCCGTGAAGGCGGAACCGAGTTTGCTGTCATTGCCGAGGTTGAGATAGCCGGCGCCCACACCGATGGACGCGTTGTTCCATTGTTGCAGGCAATGCCATCTGCCCGTCGGCAGAAACTCTACCGAGAAACTGCCGCCCAAGACAGGTCTGCCGCCTAACCACGGATCCACTTTGCCGTCTTTCATCATCATGGTACTTGTGCCGCTCAGACGGTAGGCTAACTCGTAATGAGGCATGGCAAACGCCTCCGCTATGCTGAAACAGAGACAAAATAATATTATTTTGTAGCGGTAATTTTGCATGGCAAATGCTTATTTTGATTTTTTTCGGCTACAAAATTACGAAATTATTTTGATATATGCAAATTTTTTTGTACCTTTGCACGCAATTTTCGGGATAACTGCAAATGATTAAGTCCAGCGATATACAGCATGTTTTTTTTCTCGGTATAGGCGGTATCGGGATGAGTGCCTTGGCGCGTTATTTCAAGCATCAGGGGTACATTGTTGCGGGCTACGACCGCACACCGTCGCCGCTGACCCGTGAGTTGGAGCAGGAGGGTATCTTTGTCACCTATGACGACGACCCTGCAATTTTCAATTCTCCATCCTCCATCCTCCATTCTCCATTCTCAATTCTCAATTCTCATCATACCTTGGTGGTGCGCACGCCCGCTGTGCCGGAGGATAATGCGATATACTCTTTCTTGCGCGGAAACGGGTTCGACATCCGCAAACGCGCAGAAGTTCTCGGACTCGTTACAAGGCAGATGAAGGCGCTTTGTGTGGCGGGGACGCATGGCAAGACTACTACCAGCACCATGCTTGCACATCTCCTCTATCAGTCGGAGATAGGCACGAATGCCTTCTTGGGAGGTATCAGCATGAATTATGGCACCAACGTACTGCTCTGCAAGGATAGCGGTTATGTGGTCGTGGAGGCGGATGAGTACGACCGCTCTTTCCATCACCTGAGACCTTATATGTCTGTGGTGACAGCGGTGGACCCTGACCATTTGGATATCTATGGCACCCCGGAAGCCTATCGGGAAGCTTTCGCTTATTATACCGGGCTTATCACAAATACGCTGGTCATGAAGCACGGCATAGCCCTGCAGCCACGCCTGCAACCCGGTGTCAAATGCTACACCTATGGTGTAAGAAATGACCAAACGCCCAATGACCAAGCGGTAAATACCCCTGATTTTTACGCTGATGCTATCCGTGTGAAGAATGGTCAGATATATTTCGATTTCCATACGCCTGTCACCACGTTGCAGGACTTGCGTCTGGGTGTGCCCGTGTGGGTGAATATAGAGAATGCTGTGGCAGCGATGGCTGTGGCGTGGCTCAACGGAGTTACGGAGGAAGAACTGAGAAACGGTATAGCCTCTTTCAAGGGCGTGCAGCGCCGTTTTAACATCCATGTCAACACACCCCGTCTGGCGTATGTCGATGACTATGCGCATCATCCGGAAGAGATTGCTACATCCATTGATTCCATCCGCCGTCTGTTCCCAAACCGGCATTTCATCGGCGTCTTCCAGCCGCACCTCTATACGCGGACACGCGATTTTGCCGATGAGTTCGCACGCGTGCTCGGAACAATGGACGAAGTGGTTCTGCTGCCGATCTATCCGGCACGCGAGGAACCGATAGAAGGAGTAAGTAGCGGGATGCTGCTGCAGAAAATCACCAACCCGGACAAGAGTATCGTGCAGAAAACGGAACTGACGGACTTCTTGAAAAAGCGCTTGGCGGAACACCCGGAACCGGTGGTTATACTTACTGTGGGAGCCGGAGACATTGACCGTCTGGTGCCGCAATTGGAGAAAGAACTGGGTAATGAGTAGAACAGCGCACATAGTTTGGACGTGCATCGGGCTTGGGCTGATGGCATCTCTCCTGCTGGCTGCAGTCGTATGGGGGTACCGTATGACACCGTCTTCGCAGTCATGTACGGCTGTCGAATATATCATTTCCGACAGAAGCGAACGCCTCTACCTCACCACAAGCGAACTGGACAGGATGTTGCTCTCGGCGGATTTGTACCCCGTGGGCAAGACGGTGGATTCCCTTTCGCTCCACCGGATAGAGAAGGCGGTGCGCAGCCATCCTATGGTACGCACGGCGGAGTGTTATCTCACCCCGCGCAATGAGGTCAGAGTGCGTCTCACCCAGCGTATCCCGCTTGTGCGCGTGCAGTCACAGACCGACACCTATCTCATTGACACGGACAGACGGGTGATGCAGGCGCGTGCTGCCGTCAAGGACAGAGTGCTCCCCGTCACCGGTAATGTGGGGCAGCAGACGGCTTCCAAACAGATGGCGGATTTTGCAGAATGGCTGCAAGACAACTCCTATTGGCAGGAGCGGATTCATCATCTCTATGTCCACTCGCCGCAGAAAGTCTATGTCTGCCTCAATGACTCCGCACGGACCCGCGTTGTTCTCGGCACAATGGATGACTATGATACCAAACTGGCTAAACTGCGCACCTTCCTTGACAACAAGGAATCGCTCCCGCAGGATATACAATATACCGAACTCGACATCCGTTTTCACGGACAGGTCATCGGACGGAAATAACCAACCTTAACTATAGATAGTATGGCAAGAAAACAAACACAGACAGCAGACTCGCTTCCCTTGGTGGCAATAGACTTGGGCAGCGACAGCGTCCGCGCAATGGCGGCACAGCGCATTGCGCCGGATTTGTTCCGCGTCCTCGGCGTGGAAGAACGGCCGCAGAAACTTGGGAATCTCTGCGTGGAGCAGGGTATCATCACACAGTCCAGCAATGCCGGGTACGTCATTGCCGAAGTGCTCAAACTGCTCGCTAACCGCATCGGCGAAAACGAACTGCCTACGGCGTTCGTCTCCGTCGGAGGACAATCGATGCAGATAGTGGCGGTGCACTCACGGCGTGATCAGGCACGCAAGAAAGAGGTCAGTCAGGAACTGCTTGACGAGATGGAACAGGAGTGCAAGGAGAAGATTGAGCTCCGCAACCCCGATGTCGCCGTCTTGGGACTGGTGCCCAGTTTCTTCAAACTGGATGGAGTGGAGCAGGACGAGATACCTTCCTCTGAACAGAGGGCTGCACTCGTTGAAGCGCATTATATCGCGTTCTACGGACGCAAAGTGATTGACACCCAGCTGCAGAAGTCCTTCTCGCAGGCTGGGCGCAGTATAGAGCATGTGTTTGTCCGTCCCGAGGCATTGCTCTCCGCCTTTGCTACTTGCGATGGCACACCGGTGCTGATGAACGGTTGCGCCGTGTTGGACTTCGGTGCCCAGACAACCAGCCTCACCGCCTATAAGGGCGGACAGTACCTCCTTAACAAAGTGGTGCCGAAAGGCGGCTATCATATCACACGGATGCTGGAGCAGCAAGGCTTGAGTTTCGCTACGGCGGAAGTGCTTAAATGCAGCTATGGTTTCGCCTCGCCGGCTTATATTGACAAGAACGTGCGCCTGCGCGTGCCGGCGTCTCCGGAAATAGGCGGAGACATGATTATTGCCTCGCAGGAACTGGCGGAAGCTATTGAACTCAAACTGCAGGAGATTCTCTCGCCGCTCTTGGAGGAACTGAAGAAAGTGGAGAACCGTATCACCACGTTGTACATCACCGGAGGCGGAAGTATGTTGCAAGGCATGGCGGAGTATATCCAGAGCCTGACGCCGGTACGGGTGCAATATGGCGCGCATAACCTCCTCCTCCATCGCGATACAGACGAGAAATACCTCTCGCCGCAATATACCTCGCTGGTGGGAACCATACTTCTCGGGCAGGACTACCGCGATAACCACAAGAACCAGCCGGTGCGCAAACCCGGTTTCTTCGACCGCTTCAAAGAAAGCACACTGGATATGTTCATCGACCAACAATAAAAATCGTAAATTTGTAAACCGTAAATAACAAGATGGAAGACAACTTGATTACACTGCCTTTGGAAGGCTTGACAGAAGATAGTATCATCAAAGTCATCGGAGTAGGTGGCGGCGGTTGCAATGCCGTCAATTATATGCACCGTCAGGGACTGAAGGATGTCTCGTTCCTCGTCTGCAACACAGACCGTCAGGTGCTCATCAAATCGTCAGTGCCGAGCAAACTGCAACTCGGTCCCGGCTTGGGTGCCGGCGGCGACCCTGAGACAGCCCGTCAGTATGCAGAGGAGAGCCGTGACCATATCCGCGAGGCACTTAATGACGGCACGCAGATGCTGTTCATCACAGCCGGTATGGGCGGCGGAACAGGCACCGGTGCCTCCGCTGTTGTGGCGGAAGTGGCGCAGGAAATGGGAATACTCACTGTGGGTATCGTCACCATACCTTTCGCCTTTGAAGGCAAGAAGAAGATAGAGAAAGCGATGACCGGTGTGGCACGGCTGGCAAAACATGTGGATACACTCCTCATCATCAACAACGAGAAACTGAAACAGATTTATCCGGAGTTGAACCTGCTCAACGCCTTCTCCAAATCCGATGACGTGGTGGCAAACGCCGCCCGCGCCATAGCGGAGATTATCACCGTGCCCGGATATATCAACACCGACTTTGCCGATGTGCGCAACACCCTCAAGAAAGGCGGCGTGGCGATTATGAATATTGGTCGAGCCTCCGGAGAGAAGCGAATAACCAACGCCATTAACGACGCCCTCAATTCGCCCCTCGTGAACACCAACGATGTGCACGGCGCTGAGCGGATCCTCCTTCAGTTCTATTGCTCCACTGAGCATGCAATAGTGATGGAGGAGATAGACCAGATTAACGATTTCGTGCAGGAGGTGGGCGATGATATCGAGGTGCAATGGGGTGCTTCCATTGACGAGTCTCTCGGTGAAGAAGTGCGCGTGACGGTTATTGCTACGGGATACAAAGTGGACGGGCTGCCATCCGAAGAGGAAGAGGAAGGTAAAAAGACCATAGCAGAAGCTATTGATGCCAATTATCCTCCTCAGACGCCGAAACCGCTGGAGGACGAGAAAGCGACACTCATCGACCTCAGCGAGACACTTTTTTCTGACGGAACGGCAACCCAACCGCACCAGCCGAGAGAGCACGCGGCTTCTACCTCGGCGGAAGAAGTGGTCATTACTGTGGAAGAGGAGCCCAGGGAGCAGCCGGAGGAGAAACCTGCACACCGTCCGTTCGGATGGATCCGCCGCAAATAAATGAACCTTAAATGAACAAATAACAGATATACATATGGAAAATCAACAAATGGCAAATCGTGAGATGAATTTCTTCGACCTCTGTGTAGCATGTGCACGCGCTGTCGGTCGTGGTTGTGTAGCCCTCTGGCACCTGTTTGCGCATATGTTGCGCCTTACTTACCGTTATTGGTGGCTGGTACTCACCCTTGTGGTTGTGGCTGTTGCCGGTTCGTGGTATTACACACGGGTGGAGAATACCATCTACAAAGTCAATGCTGTGGCGTTGCTCAATGGTCCTACAATCCAGCAGTTCGAGCAGGCGTACACGCCGCTGCGCGCAGGTATTCCTGTGGAGCCGGACCAGCCCCTGAACCGGTATATGACCGACAGAGAAGCCACCTGTTTTACCACCTTCCGTGTGGTGGATTGTCTTCATGACGGTATAGCAGACATGGTGGATTTCAAGCGTAAGTCTTCTCCTACTGATACCCTCAAAGTGCAGATGCACGACCGGCTCTGTCTCCAGTTCCGCATCAAAAAGCGCGACTTCGACAAACTGCCTTCTATAGAGCAGGCTGTGCTTGATTATCTCAACAGTGATGAGGCGATGCAGCAGTCCTATGCTGCCTATCTGCCCAACCTGAAGAACGAAGTGGCGTTCAACCATGAGCAGGCGCAGAAACTCGACAGCCTGACAAGCGCCTATTATTTCAACACGCCCACGCAGGCACAGCCGATGGCGTACAGCGGCAACGGAGTCAATTTCTACGGCGACCGCAGGGTCCGTCTGTTCTTGAATGAGATATACCAGCAGCACGCACGTTTGCAGCGCGACGATTACCGCTTGCAGTTAGCTTCCGCACCTGTGGTCTTGGAGAACCATTTCTCGGCAGACCCCAAACCGGTCAACGGACGCGGAAAATGTGTGGCACTCTGTCTGTTGCTCGGTTGGGCTGCGGCTTGCGCCCTTGCTGAACTGATAGACAAACGCAAAGCCATATTGGCTTGGCTGAAAGCGTAACAGGGTAGAATAAAATAAGAAAAACGCGTGAGGGTTAAGCCTTCACGCGTTTTATTATCCATTTGATTAGGTAGTAGAGAACCACTACCCCGAGCAGGACGAGTATCGCCACACTGAGTTCGTGGCTGTATTGGTTTATCAGGTCCGCCTGTCCGTGCGCCACGTAGCCGAGTACGGCGAGAATGGCGTTCCATATACCTGCGCCGAGAAAGGTATAGAAAAGGAACCATCCGAAATGCATCTTGCTCAGTCCAGCCGGGATAGAGATGAGTTGGCGGATGCCCGGTATAAAGCGTCCGACAAAAGTGCTGACCTTGCCGTGGTCGTTGAAATAGGCTTCGGCTTTCTCCACTTTCTCGCGGCTCAAGAGGCACAGGTGACCAAACTTGCTGTCCGCAAAGGCATAGATGATGGCGCGTCCGAGCCACATGGACAGCAGGTAGTTGATAATCGCGCCTAATAGAGCGCCTATCGTGCCGAAAAGGACGATTAGCGAGACATTGACAATATAGCTGTCCGTAACGCAAATCGCACTGTTCGGGTCCTCCGCCACATAAGCCGCAGGCGGGATGACCACTTCGCTCGGGAACGGAATGAACGAACTCTCAATGGTCATCAGTGCCACGATAGAGCCGTAGTTCATGTGGGCGGAGTACCAGTCGGTGACGGCTGTGATCCAAGATTTGGAACTCTTTCCCGTCTCCTCTGAAGGTTTGGGTGAGGTCTCTTGGGCAAAAACATTGGTAGCGGACAAACTGCCCGCTACCAATATCAGTATCAAGATAAAGCGTTTCATTGGGCTAATAGCTCACGTACTTTGAGGTTAATAGCCTTGCCCTCCGCCTTGCCGGCGAGTTGCTTGGTAGCCACGCCCATGACTTTGCCCATGTCCTGCGGAGAGGTGGCACCCAATTGGGCGATGATCTCTTTGAGTGCAGCGGTCAGCTCTTCCTCGCTCAGCATAGCCGGCAGGTAGCGCTCGATAATCTTGCATTGTGCCAACTCGTCTTCCGCCAGTTCGGGACGGTTTGCGTCAATATACATCTGCGCTGATTCCTTGCGTTGCTTCACCATCTTCTGAAGGATCTGCAGTGCTTTGTCGTCATGCAGTTCGCCGTCTCCGCCTTTAGCGGTCTTGGCTTCCAGAAACTCTTTCTTGATTCCGCGCAGCGCGTCCAGCGCCACTTTATCTTTCGCGAGCATCGCTTTCTTGATGTCCTCGCTTACTTGGTCAAATAAACTCATATGATTTTATTTTTAGTCAAAAGTTAAAAGTCGAAAGCATAGTTTTAACTAATCGGGCTTTTGACTTTTTGCTTTCGACTTTCGACTATTTATTAAATAAACAGTAATTGTACAATTATATATACCGGTAACAAGATTATCAAACTGAACTTGATCATGTAGCCGAAGAAGGACGGCATCTTGATTCCGCTTTCCTCTGCGATGGCTTTTACCATGAAGTTAGGTCCGTTGCCGATATAGGTCAGTGAGCCGAACATCACAGCCGCGATGGAGATGGCTTTGAGCAGTATCTCCGGAATACCGGCTACGAAAGGCGTACCTTCGAATATGCCTGTTACGACACCGGCTTCAGCGGCAGCAAGCGACTCCGGCAGACCGGAAGCTACGCCGTGGAAGGCAACCGCAGTAGGTGTGTTATCGAGGAACGCGGAGAGCGCACCGGTCGAGTAATAGAACTGCCATGCGTGGGTGAAACCAAGGTCGGCTGCGTGTGCCTTCAGATAGGCGAGGGCAGGGGTCATCGTCGTGAAGATACCGAGGAACAGAACCGCTACCTCTACTATCGGCGTCCAGCTGAACTTGTTGTCGTCATAACGCACCTCTTTCTTGGTGGTGTAGAGCGAGAGACCTGTGAGCGACAGCAGCACTATCTCACGCAGGTATTTGAGCCACAGCGGAGCGTCCGCTTCACCCATCTGCTTGATGGTTCCTTCGTTCACAAAAGCCACTGCCAGCACTACGCCCAACAGATAAACGAAATTGATAGTTCCTTTCATCACCAACGGCGTAGCTTCACGCGAGTCAGCGGAGAGAGAGGTCCAGTGCTCTTTTTTGTAATAATAGGTGTCCATCGCGAAATAGATGCCGAGCAGCAGAATTCCCGTTACTGCCCATTCGGGCGCAAGGTGCATGAACCATGAGAAATGTGCGCCGCGAAGGAAGAGCATGAACAAGGGTGGGTCTCCCAGCGGAGTCAGCAGACCGCCGCAGTTGGCTACCAGCGCGATGAAGAAAAGAATCGTGTGAACCTTGTAGTCACGCTGTTTGTTGGTCTCAATCAGCGGACGGATAAGCAGCATAGCAGCGCCCGTCGTTCCCATGATAGAGGCTAAGATCCAGCCCAAACCCAAGAAACCGGTGTTGACCCAAGGCTTGGCTTTCAGGTCACCCGAGAAATGAATACCGCCGGTGATGACAAACAGCGCCAGCAGAAGGATGATGAACGGCACGTAGTCGAAAAAGAGCTGGTGCTCTAACTCGTGCATCATTCCGCCCATAATCAGGCATACCGCAACGGGCACACCCAGAAAAAGCGAAACAATCAGTTTGTTGGTGTTCTTCTCCCACCAGTGTTCTGCTACCAGCGGACCGATAGCAATCATCAGAAGCATGAGCCCGAACGGAATCAGCGACCATGCCGAATGTACGAATTGTTCCATAGTATATTATTTTTTAGTCAAAAGTCATAAGTCGAAAGTCGAAAGCCCAAAGTCACTTGTGCAGCTGTTTTCTTCCGAAAGCGAGTGCAAAGTTACAACAAAAATTGCACATATGCAAACATTCGGACATTTTTTGTCAAATAAAATAGGATTTTATCTGTTTTGTACTGATAGATAGCGGCTATGCTCGCATAAGACGATATTTATCGGGACAAAACAGAGAAGCCGTTAGGCTTGGCAAAAATGTCCGAATGCTTGCATATGCTCGGTAGGATGCGGCCGTAACTACGAAGGGGACCCCTTTTGGGGAGGAGGTCGAAGTTACTGCTTTTTTTTGATATTTGCAAGAGGAAGAAGATTTTTTCTACTATTATCGGCAATTTGTAGCACTCTTTGTGTCATTTCGTTCAGCCTCTGTTTTGCTGTCATTTAGCACTCATTCTCATTCGCAACTCGTTCGCATCCTGTACGTCATAATAGGGTGTCTGTATTTTTTTATCTGTTTGAAATATCGTGCACAAAAAGTAATTTTATCTAGCTGTTTCTTCCCTTAATTAGAGATTTATTTACTTAAAGCCATTGTGAGGCGGGAAGGATATTGATTGTTTGCCCATCTTGCAATATCGTTTCTAACTGAGAGAATGTAATTATGGTCAGATTGTTGCAGTGAAATTTCTTTGCCCCCTGTAGCAGACTGTTAATGTTGTTCCTCTGCACGTTTGCACAGTCCTGTTATTTCCTCATTAAGGAACTCTTGCTGCAATTCTGCCACTATGGGCAATAACTCTTGTGTTGTCATTTCCTTCAATTATTGATTTGCGGCTGCAAAGAGAATACAATTTCGGGAAATTACAAAATAT
Source organism: Paludibacteraceae bacterium (assembly GCA_017448345.1). Lineage (GTDB taxonomy): Bacteria > Bacteroidota > Bacteroidia > Bacteroidales > Paludibacteraceae > Colicola. The sequence continues at coordinate 33,426 of JAFSLP010000031.1, forward strand.
TTTCCATTTTATTTCGATATTTTACACATTTTTGCTTATTTTACTTCGATAAATTACATAATCAAGGAGGGCATCAGTTCGATTTTTTGCAATTATTAGAGATTTTCTTCCCTCAATGAAAGCAATTAGTCTCCGTTTACGGTTCACTATCGTGACCATCACGGGACCATCTTCCGAGATAAACCCAAGAACAATTAAATGCCAGCCCTGCCTTGCCTTAAAAATATATAATTAACCTGTTGGCGGAATTAAAAAAGTGTTCTTTGATTAAATTTTTTAACAAAAAAAGTTGCACAATTCGCTGATTTTTAGTAACTTTGTAGTGTCTTAATCAACAAAGTTAAACAACTAAAACATCATCGTCATGCGCAACT
>JAFSLP010000002.1 GCA_017448345.1 Paludibacteraceae bacterium
GAGTGAGCGGTGTGTCTCGTCCATGTCCGTCCATAGTCTGCGGCATGCCAGAAAACGGTTGTGGTACTGCGCTTGTGGCGCGTACAGATGCCAAAAGTCAATAAAGGGAGTTTCCATAAAGATAATTATTTTGTCCGACCGTCCGACCGACCATGCGCTATGCGCGTATATATGACAGCTATGCTGTGGACTGGTCGGTCGGACTTTTTCTTTGTTAATTCTTTTTTGGTTCTTTTTTCTTATTCGCTTTCTTTTTGAAAGCTCAACGATCTGCTTCGCTGTATGCTTATAGGGTTTCTTTTTGATCGCCCATGCATGGTCGATGCTATTGGCTGCTCTGCCGAAATCCGGTGCAAAGGTACTGCTTTTATGTGAAACAGGCGACCACAAAATCGTGGGCGGTCCCTCTGGAATATTTTTGAGGGGAATGAATACACTATCTGATAAAAATGCGTATTTACACAAAAATATCACAAAAAATTTGGTCATATCATTTCTTTTTTGTACCTTTGCAGCGAAAAGTCGTTTTAAAAAGGTGTTGCTTTTGTTAAAAAGTCGTACCAAAAAGGTGCCGGAATGATTAAAAAGTCGCTATAAAAAGGTGTTATGTATAAACGGAAAATTGAAACGACCCTTCAGCAATGGAAGGTTCAACCGAAACGCAAACCGCTAATTATCAAAGGTGTACGTCAATGCGGAAAAACAAGTTCCGTACAGGAATTTGCCCAAAAGAACTACGAACGCGTCATCTACCTGAATTTCCATGAGAAAAAGTCCTACAAAGCTTTCTTCAACGGAGACTTGGATGTAGAGACTATTACCACCAATATTGCTCTGGGGATGATAGGTTCACAGTTTGCTCCGGGCAAAACATGTCTGATCTTTGACGAGATACAGGATTGCCCGCGTGCTCGTGCTTCGCTCAAGTTTTTCTGCCTTGATGGCAGGTATGATGTGCTATGTACCGGTTCGTTGCTTGGCGTTAGCGGCTATAAAACAAAAGAAGAGCAGCAGGAGGAAGAGGAAGCATCTATCCCTGTCGGCTTCGAAGAAATCGTATATATGTATCCCATGGATTTTGAGGAATGGCTATGGGCAAACGGCATTAGACCGGAACAGATAGATATTTTGCGGCAACATTTAGCAGATGAGAAACCTCTCAACGAGACTTTCCACAATCGTTTCCGTCAGTTATTACTTCAATATGTATTCATTGGAGGTATGCCGGAGGTCGTGGAGACATTTCTGACTACCCATAATATGGGCGAGACTCGCAAAGTGCAGTTGAGTATTATTGACAGTTACGAATCCGACATGATCAAATATGCTACAGCAGCCGATAAACCGCGTATTCGTGAATGTTTTGAGTCTATTCCTAAGCAATTGGCACGTGATTACAAGAAGTTTACATACTCCGCTATTCGCCCCAATGCCAAAGGACGTGATTATGCCGGTAGTTTGCAATGGATTGAAGATGCAGGCATCATTCATCGCTGTTACAACACAGAGATAACCGAATTACCGCTTGAAGGTGTGGCTATTAAGGATCAGTTCAAAGTCTATATGGCAGATACCGGTCTGCTCATCAGCATGTTGGAGGAAGGGACTGCGTGGAGCATCATGCAAGGAGATTTGGGAGCATATAAAGGTGCTATTTACGAAAACCTGATGGCAGATATCTTCGGGAAGATGGGACGTAAACTCTATTATTTCCATAAGGATAGCGGATTGGAGATTGATTTCTTGATGCGCTATAAGAACGAGTGCGTGTTAGTGGAATGCAAAGCCCGGACCGGCAATGCCAAATCAATCAGCACCATCCTCAAACACCCCGAGAAATATCACGTAAAGCACGCTATTAAATGCGGTGATTATAATATTGGGCGACAAGGTGCACTACTGACTATTCCGTTCTATATGGCTTTTCTGCTGAAAGAATCATAAGCGAGTTCCGCTTCCATGAACCGGTAGGCATTCCAGACGGAAGCCTTACTAACGCCGAAAGCCAGTGACACGCGCCACTGGCTTTCTTCCGGATGCTCCAGATGGTAGGCATAGATGTCCATCCAGAGGCTGTACTTGAGGGGTAACTCAAAATGGCGCAAGAAAATACTCAGTTCACCACTTTCTTTTTTTTGAGCAAAAATTGATACTTGGTCATAATCATTTGAATTTTATCGGCAACATGCCGAGGGTTAAACAAAAAAGCCGTCTCTCAGACGGCACAATGGACGAGCCCCCCTCTGTAAAGGGAGGGAGAAGGGACAATAGACATGGGACGATGGACAAAAACACCTCAAACGCAACCATTCGGCTGCGCTTGAGGTCACGAGAATGCCCGGCAGAGCACCTTAGAACACTTCCGATTTAGAGCCTCCGAGATGACGGGCAGGGGCCGGATTAGCCGGTGTACCATTGGAGAGAACCTCAGTGAAAGACATTAAAGACTCTGTGTTAAGATGCGTTACAGTCATCATCGGATATATATATGCTTTCTTTGCCATAATCAGTTAGTATTTAAGGGTTTGACCTGTGACGGTGAATGTTTTTCCGTTACGGATGATATAAATCTTGTCATCAACAAGCACTTTGCGGATAGTCCCGCCATTTTCGACGGTTAGTTCTTCCATGCCTGTCGGCACCTTTGATGCCTTCTTGACGAGACGCAAGCCGTAACGCTCTGTGGTGCCTTTGTCAAGGGTGGTTATATAGCCTCCGTAATTGAGATTCCAAACAGGTTTGCCGTCGAACGTCAGATAGAGTACCGACTCTTCTGCCGGCTGTGCGTTCACATAAATCTCATATTCTCCTGTTTGCGGCACGGAAATGCCCAACGGGTAGTCCGCGCTGCTGTTGACAAGCGGAGCCGTATTCTTACAGAGTTTCTCTCCGTAACGGTTCACCCACATCTGCGCACGCACAGGACTGACTCCGGCTTTGGCGAGGTCGGCTACTATCACGTACTCGTCCGCCTTGTCCTCTTCAGCGAGCACAAAGAGGCGGTCTGCCATCTCGCCGTCCAGAGGGGCTATCATGATGTCGTACCGGTCAGAACCAACGGTTGCTTGCGCACGACGAGGTGCTTTCTTGACGATGGCGTCTTGGTCTGTAGCTGCGGAGACGGTGATTGAACTTTGCTCATCCGGTACCTGCACGAACGCCGCCTTGCCGACAAAGAACTTATAATCTTTCTCATCACCTTTCATGGTGTAAGTATGATAACCGTCTTTGCCAAATTCGCCGCCGTCATGCACCTGACATTCCTGTGTTCCGGCTGCCAAGATAGCGTGATAGGTTTTGGGGTTAGCAATACCGTTCCAGTTGGCGTTTGTACCGGTTCCTTCTTTAACCATAGAAACCTCCCCTTTATAGTCTATGTCTGCACCGGTGGCTTTTGTGAAACGCAGCACATTCACATGACCGACATTCTTGTTGAAAGCAATCAGATATAAAACACCCGGCGTCAGTTTCTTATTGCCTTTTTCTACGTATCTCCAGCAGTTTTTGTTTGCACCGTTCGTTGCGCGCTCGTGACTGTCATAATATACAATATCATAATCCGAGCCGAGTGTCAGGGCTTGCGTGGTCTCTTTGAGAGGAGCATTGGCAGCCAAATCAATCTCGAACGGCACGCCGAACGAGCTCCAGTGCCACGGGTCGGTGTCAAAAGTATAATCGAAATACACATGTCCTGTATTGGGAACGGAAATATTATTTACTCCGGTAATGTCTCCCGAACCGTCAGTGGAGGCTTCCAAGATAAGGTCGGTGGTGGTGAGGGTACCTGCGCTCACGTTGAGTTTACCGGACACCTTGACGGTGGTGACACTGGCTGTTTCCGGACCGCTGATAGTAACAGGGTGTTCTTCGTCAGCTGTGATTGCCAATCCGAATAGTGCGGTGTATGTCACGTCACCTCCCTCCACTACGGATACAGGTTCACTCCAACCGATGAAGGTATAGTTCTTTCCTGTCTCGGCTGGTTTGGTAGGAGTTTCGCCATCATACTCACGAGCTGCAGGAATATCGTCCCATCCGTAATTATGCGTTGTTTCTTTCAAGACTGTTCCGTTATAGTTGACCCACTTCACCGGATATGGGCGGACAGAAGCTGTATAGTCCGCCGTGTAGGTAGCGTCCCCTGTAACAGAAGATATTTCCGGAGTCCATGCACGGAAGGTGAATACTTGGCTTGTTGTTGGGTCTATTGTCGGAGTTTCACCATTGTATGTCGGAGTTGCGTTATAAGGCACGTTTTCATCTATCTCCAATACCTCACCTTCATGCTCTCCATCAGCAGGCTTATTTCTCCATGTGATGGTATATGTATTAACCGTCTCTGTGAAGGTTGCTGTATAGGTAGCATCCTTTGTCACGCTTTCCACTTCAGGATACCAGCCATTGAACGTATAACTATATTGGGCGGTTCCTGTTTTGGGAGGCGTCCCGCCGTTGTATACAGGTGTCGCACCAAATTTGACGTTTTCGTCCGTCTCGATAGTTTCACCATTGCCATCCACCCATGTTACAGTGTATTTGTTCCTATTGTAATAGATATTAACTACAGTAGTACCGTTGCCTGCGATGATGCCTTGTTCAAATGACAGTGCCGTAAAGCCTGTGTAAGACTTGGCGGTTGCAGCAGTCAGTTTAGCCGTAGTGCCTTGTTTCGTCTCACGGTCTGCCATTACCTCTGTATAGTTGTCGTCAGTTACGTTCTGCTGCCAGTGCTTAACGGTATAGTTCGCAATGTCATAGTCGAACGTAGCCGTATAGGTCACAGACGCCGTGACGGTCACTTCACGAGAAGCATTCGTGTTACCGTCATTCCACTCCACGAACTTAAAGCCCTGCTTCGGTGAAGCCTTAATCGTAACAGATGTATTATAGCTATAATCACCACCACCGGTTACCGTACCCCATTCTGCATTGTTCGACTCAACCGTCAGAGTATATTGGTTGATAGTCCATGTGGCGGTGTAAGTCGTATTAGCCGCAGGCATCGTGCTTGGCACAGCAGGATTCCAGCCGTTGAACGTGTAACCCGTCTTGGTCGGGGTGGTCGGTACGGTAATGGGATCTTCATACTTCGTGCTACCGTTTGTATAACTACCCGTCAGTGCATCACCGTCCGTTACCCATGACAAAGTATAGCTATTACGCGTGTATCGGTACTCAATAACCATCAAGCCATCTGCTGCAATAGCCTTCGTCTGCGTAC
>JAFSLP010000032.1 GCA_017448345.1 Paludibacteraceae bacterium
TTGCCGTAGTTGCTGTCGCTAACAAACTTATCCGTCAAATGTTCGCTGTCGTCACTAACAATCGACCCTATATAGATGGATATGTATCATCTTTTGCTTAAAAAGTTAATTTTTTACTATTTTTTTTAATATAGTTCGTTTTTTTTTAAATAATTGCATCAATACTAATGGGCACATACAAAAAGCGCGCAAAGTTACAAAAAAAATATCGAACATGCAAATTTTCGTGGGGAAAAGTGTAATTTGTTCGTCATTTTTATACAAAATGCGACATTCTTATAGACCCTTGCACATACCGGCTCCATGCATTTGTAGCTGACCATCCATTGCCGCCCTTTTTATAACTTTCCTTTCCCCTTACAGAGGGGGGGAGTGGTCGGGGCTGTCTCCCAAAACCAACAACGGCACAGCCGAAGCCGTGCCGCTGAATGGTGTTACGTAATTTGTGCATTATAGACCTCCAGTCTCGGGGTCAATAGTCTCTGTTCCGCCTCCGTGTGTGAACGGACCGAAAACAGATTCTGCACAGATGTTATACGCAGCGTTGATATTCATGACCTCCACAGCGGGGCAATTATAATTCTTTTTCATAATTCTTTTCATTTTTAATGGTCAATACTCCGTTGTTTATTGCAGTTTTTCGATAACTTGACCTTGTACATTGTATTTCACACCGTTACGGATGATAACCACTTGGTCATTTTCCAGCAGTTTGATGCTCTGTATCGTATTGGTCTGTACATCATTGATGCCTGTAGCCGTTTCTTCCTCTTTGATGATTCGTGCAGGCATGCCGTGGAATATCGGAGCATGAGAACCGCTGCCGGTATTTACTACAAAGAACGCACGGAAGTTATTGAGTCGGCTGTCGGAAGTACCTTTCCACCAATACAAAGTATTGTTGGCAGCAAGGAACAACTTGGTCTCGTCGTACGGTTCAAACACCTCCGGCTGGTCAACGATACCCCATAACTTGGCTATATCGTTGCCGACGCTCTTTCCGCTGGTGGCACTTATTGTCACGTTCTTGAAGAGCGGATTCGCTATCGGGTCGCCTGACGGGAAGGCAATGAAGTACGGTATGCCTGCTTCGATAGAGCTTGCCTCCACGATACGGAACAGGAGTTCGCCGGTCGCCTCATCCACTTTGGCGTACTTGAATGCCCAGAGGTCTCCGCCTTCCAGCGGCGTTCCGTCAAGTGTCGGCAGACTGAACGGCAGACAGATGGTGTTGTAATAGCCTGCGCATACGATACTGCGTCCGATAGTAATATCTACTGCTTTTCCAAGGTGTTCATTCAGTATAGCGGAATTATTGTCAGTGTCAGCCAGCGTCAGATGCTCAAGGATACGAAGATTGCGGATAGCCATATCACCCTGACTGGTAGCACCTGCATATCGGAAAGCAAGGTATGCACCATTCGGGAGAGAAGCCAAATCTACACGTGCCTCTACCCAGCTGCTGGATTGAGCCAAAGTCTCAAGAGCCAAGAAGGTAGCAGCATCTGCTTTGTCGGTTACATAACCTACCTCCAACTGCGCGTAGTTAGCGCCGGTAGAGCAGCTGTACTCAAGGCCGATGACTGCGTTAACAAGATCAGCAGCGAACGGAGGCATAACGACTACGTTGTTGCTTGTACCATCTTTACCACCATCCATTACCAGTTGGTTCATTGTTGTGTTAGCGTACGGTGTGTAGTCGGTCTCATTCTGTGCAAATACGCCCCAGCAGGAAGAGAGAGCCACGCTGAAATCTGCGATGTACGGCAGTTCTGCTATACCGCTGCATGAAGTGGTAAACTCAGCCTCGTCGCTCCAGTCGCTCAGATCACCGCTGCCGCAGTCTGCCTGCACGCGTACCTTATAAGTAGTACCTTGTGCCAGACCGGAGAGCGTGTACGGATTCTCGCTAACGGCTACGGTCGTCCAGTCTGCCGAACCGGTCTTGTATTGCAGGTTCCAAGTCTCGCTTCCGGCAGTCCAGCTGATAGTAGCATTGTCCGTGCCCGGTGTGGCTGTCGGAGCATCCAGTTGGGCGCAATTCGGGGTCTTGCGGACACGCAGATTGTCGAAGTATGCCAGCGAAGAGTAGGCGTTCGTTCCTGTGAAACGGATGGCGATGCTTGCTGCCTCTGCAGGAGCGGCTGCCAGACTCATCTCAAATACACTTGCACCATAAGCTGCCAGATTGTCCAAATCAGCCAGTTTGTGGAAAGTGACAAAGTCAGACTCTACGTATCCGATTTCCAGCGAAGAGGTGCTGTTCCTGTAGAAGAAGGAGATGCTCAGGTTCGCCATCGGCTCCGCGAAGGCAGGCAGGACAACAAGTTGCTCGGAAGCACCGAAGAAACAGAGGCTCTTGCCTTCTCCGCCATAGGAAGCGGAACCGCTGAGTACCTTAGGATATTCATCTTCCGGCACTTTGCTCCAGCAAGCCGGCAGCAGGTTGGCTGTTTCGCTTTCGAAGTTATTCTCATACGGCAGTACGTCTGTCGGTGCGCAGTTGGTGGTAAAGGATACGGGGGCGGTGAATGTCTCTCCGCCGCAGGCTGCCTGTACGCGCACTTGGTATGCCGTTCCGGCTGCCAGTCCTTCCAACAGATAGTCTTTTATGGTAAGTCCGTTCACGGATAACCACTCTGCGTCAGCCGCTGCTTTGTACTGGAGGTTCCAGCTGCTCTCAAGGCTCTCCCATGTGATGCGTGCAGATGTCTGGGTGGTGGATACCACGGTCAGGTCTGTCGGCAGGTTGCAAACCGGAGTGAAGAGTGCTTTCTCGCTCCAGTCGCTTTCGCTGCCCACGCCGCAAACGGCTTTGACTTGCACTTCATAAGTCGTTCCTGTCGTCAGACCGGAAAGGGTGTGGTTGGTAGCAGCGATATGTTCTGCTTCCGTCCAGCTGTTGGCATCTTTGACGCTGTAACGTACCGTCCACTCGCTTGCGGCATCATCGGCCCATGTGAGGTTGGCACCGTCGGATGTAACTACGGCTGTCAGACCGGCAGGTCTTGCGCATGCGGAGATTGCGGCTACGCGGATGTCATCCAGATAGAGTTCGCCGTCACTGGTTCCTCCGGCGTAGCGGATAGCGATGCGTGCGTCTGCTGTAACGCCGGTAAACGGCACTTCTGCATTCTGATACTCGGCAGCAGGGGCAAACGGTTCGCCGACTGGCATAAAGGTGTTCTGGTCGGTGGCGTCGGTGATATAACCTACTTGTACTTTGCCGTAGTTATCACCGGCATTTCCCTTGTACCAGAAGGAGATATAGAGCGTACCCAATTCGGCATCGAACTTCGGCAGAATAATCGTCTGGTAATTCGTTGTTCTACCATATGCCATGTACAATGATTTAGCCGCATTGTGTCCGTCGGAGTTTGCAACGAAACTTGTACCGGTATTGTCTATCGCATCCCAGCATTCAGGAGCATCCCATGCTTCATCGCTCTCGAAGTCATGTTCCCACGGCAGTGCGGAGATAACAACGCAGGCGGTGGTAAACGACAGTTTGACGGTCTCGCTTTGCTCGCTTGAGCCGCAGTATGAGCGGACATAGAAATCATATGCCGTATGGGCAGCCTTGCCGGTGACAGTAACAGTGCGTACATCCTCGCCAAGCAATGTCCAGTCGCTTGGAGCGGCACCGGAAGCTACTACGCAGTATTGGTATTGCGTCTCATTGGCTTTCTCGGAAACCTCCCATGAGAAAGTGGCACCTTCTGCGGTGATGGCAGAAACGCTGAGGTTCGTCGGCTTGGCGCAAGCAGGTGTAACTCTGACAACCAGATTGTCCACACAAGCCTGAGCACTTATGCTGGAGGCATTGGTCATGCGGAGTGCCAGATAAACGGCGTCAGAAGGAATAGCAGCCAAGTCTTTTTCGTACGGAGCTTCTCCATACGCAGCACTTGCAGGCAGTGTTTCAATTGCCACAAAGGTAGCACCGTCAGCTTTCACATAACCGAGCTGGAATTCTGCATAGTGGTAGCGATAGAAGAACTGAATAGTGAGTGTACTCAGATCCGCCGCGAAAGCAGGCAGAATAGCAATTTGCTCTTCGGAACCGCTGAACTGTAAGAAGTTACCGGAACCACCGTAAGCCAAGCTACCTTGTGCCACTTGCGGGTAACTGTCACTGGTGGTTATCTTGCCCCAGCATGCAGGCAGCGTGTTGTTGTTCGGTGTCTCGCTTTCGAAATTGTTCTCATACGGCAGTACGTCGCTCGGTGCGCACTTGGTGGTGAAGGAGACGGGAGCCGTCCAAGCAGCCTCGTCGTTCTCGTCGCCGCAGACGGAGAGTGCACGTACCTGATAGGATGTGCTGGCAGCCAGTCCAGTAAGGGGATGCGGTTTGGCTTTGTCCGCCTCGGCGATAGTGACAGCAGTCCATGCACCGGAAGTTCCTGCACGGTATTGCAGTTTCTTGGCATCACCCGTCCATGTCACCGTTCCGCCGTCCATCGTCGGCTGTACTTTCACATTGGTCAGCAGGTCACACGGTTTGGCTTTTACCTTGAAGTTGTTGATACGCAGGTATTTATTAGAGGTACCGTTTTTGCCCTGCACTTCGATAATCACCGTTTGCCCGGTATATGCCGACAAGTCAAAGGTCTTTGTTGTCCAAGAACTCTGCGTATTAGAGAGGTCATTGGTAATGGACGTGAAAGTAGTACCGCCATCGGTAGAGATACGCAAATCTGCGTTATTGGTTCCGCTATTTCTCCAGTCAAAAGTAAGAACAGCATTTTCGGTCAGCTCAATCGGCGGCGTTTGCAGATAAGAATAGGCACTACCTGAACCAGTCTGGAAACGCAAATAGTAATCAGGATATGTATCATAATTTGGTGCCCATTGATATGAGCCGCCGGTCTTACCTACATTCCAGCAATCGGGGAGAGCACTTCCAAAATCCTCTTCAAAAGGCATGGATTCGGCAGCACAAGTGGTTTTGAATGTCTGTTGTGCGCATGGTTCGCTATAGTCACCTGCACCGCAGTCTGCTTTTACTTGTACGTAATAGGTTGTGCTTGCCGCTAATCCGGTTAATGTGCAGGAAGGAGTAGTAGAAACAGCTTTCTCTGTCCAGTCGGCGGCACCTTCTGCCTTGTATTGTACCACCCAAGCAGTCTCGCTTGCACCGGCTTCCCATGCCAAATCGGCAGTCGATGCGCTGATGTTAGAAATAGCCAGTTCGACAGGTTTGATACAGGTAGGTGCTTTGCGCACTTTGATGTTGTCAATAAATATTGCACCATAACCGTTATCCGGTTCTGCATAGAACTGGAATTGGACAGTATGGTTGGCAAAGCTTGCCAATGAGATAGCTTCTTCCGCAACGAATGTACCCGGATATGATAGGTTCTTACCTAAGTTATTTGTATAAGAGCCCAAATCTGCGAACGGAGCACCGTCAACCGATACTCTTACTTTGAATGCACCGCATGAAGCAGCATGGCAATAATCAAATACAAGTTCGTAATCTGTTTCGTTCGGAATCGTCAGATATGGAGAGTTGATAACCGCAATACCGTCTGCCGCAATAAATGCACTATACAAACGAAGCATCATGTCGCCGCTATTCGAGTATGCTCCCCACATATAGTAATCATATGAGGCGGTACAGGTAGAGGCTGAATTATCCCAACACTCAGGGATAGTGTTAGCTGTGACACCCGCAAAATCGGCTGTCCACGGGAAAGAAGTTACTGCCCCGCATGCTGTGCGGAAAGAAGCGATGCTACTCCAGTCACTATAATCTCCACCACCACAATTGACCTTAACCCGTACATTATAATTCGTATTAGGTGTGAGACCTGTTAAAGGATATGAAGCTGTTCCGTTAACAGCTATATCACTGCTCCAACTACCACCTTCGGCTTGATATTGGAGCACCCAATCGGTTTTTCCTCCGTCATTCCATGATATATTACCTCCATCTGAGCCATTGGCACTGGCTGCTAATCCTGTCGGCTTTACACAAGACGGAGCCAAGTCAACTGAAATATCATCAATATACAGGTAACCACTATAGCCGCTTCCCGCATAACGGATAGCAATGTACGAATCGGCGGGAGCGCCTGTTAACGCAAATGGGTCAATGGTCACATAAGGCGAAGACTGGGCAAGATTCTCACTTAAAGCCACGAATGAAGAAGCAACTTCCGGATTTGTAATATAGCCGATTTGGGGATACCCATATGTATCTCCCCATGAGGGATCATCCACAGAAGCCTTATAAGAGAACGATATAGCCAACGTATTAGTAGGGGCTTCAAACGGAGGCAAGATTATGATGGCAGTCGTAGTGGAAGCGCCACCATAAACCCTTAATGACTTAGGTGTACTGTTTGCATAATAAGCATAATTATAAACGAAAGGTTCTGTAGATCCTGCAATGTTGTATTGCCAGCATTTCGGGTACGTGTTATCAGCCACGCTCTCAAAATTCATTGTATAAGGCAGTGAAGAAATAGCTCCGCACGATGTTTCAAATTCGGCAGATACTGCACCACTTGGTCCATCCACTCCTCCGCAATTGGCACGGAGGTAGAATTTATATTCAGTTGCAGGATTCAATCCCGGCAATAAGACAGAAGCAGATGTTGTAGATTTTATAGCACTTGCATCCGTCCAATCTACTGTCTCACTCTTAGGCAAACATACATACTCCCAATTCATTCCGTCAACAGCATCCCATGTAAAGGCGGCAGTGCTGGATGTTACTTCGCCTTTGGTTAGGTTCGTCGGTTTGGGACAAGAACTTGCGGTCTCGTAAGTAAATGTAACTTTCGGACGGAATGTTCGGCGCGTAGGACTTATTGAAGAGAAAACAGTGCTATAACCGCTTACGGATGCATACGTGCCAGTTGGTGTTGCTACTCCATAAAAAGAAGCGTTTGAGTATGAATTATCCGACTGATCCTGTAATTCAAATAGTAGATTTCCTCCATGGTAAACATATGATTCTGTAAATTCTATTTCCATGGTTCCGCTTTTGCCATCAAGCGTGCCGGTATAAACAACAGTTCCTGTAGTCTCAGTGTTCCATGCCGCAGAAGTGAAAGTAGAAGCGGTCACTTCTGACAGCAAAATAGTATATTCACTATCCCATACTTTTGTAGGTATTGTATTCAAGTAAAATACCATTTGGGTAATTTCTTTACCATTCATTGCAGAGAGCTCCGATGCGGGATAGATGACCTGACATCGTTGCTTTTGTTCGGCGTAATTCCCATATACTGGAACATACGAATTGCTGTAAGTGTCATCCGCGACGGTCAGAGTTTTCTCCTCCCCAAAAGCATTACTTCCCCACGGCAGGCACAGTAGTGCCGTGAGCAGGAGGGTTAATAAATAGGTTGATTTTTTCATACCTTAAAAGTTTTTAGTTAACGTGAGTTCGATATAAGGATAAGTTATAACAAAATGATTAACAGCAAAATAAGTAGAAAATAATATCAAAAATACTTGCATATGTGAGAAATTTTTAGTAACTTTGTAGTGACAAATCAACAAAGTAAAAACTAAAA
>JAFSLP010000033.1 GCA_017448345.1 Paludibacteraceae bacterium
AACTATCCAGTTTTTAGATGTATAAGGGATGGGGACTGAACGTTTTTTACGGTGTATAAACCAACATAAAATCGGCCTTAATCCATCCCTTAGATGCAAATCAGGTGCAAAGATACAAATAATAATTTAAATATACAACATTAAAAACCCTTTTAAATGCTTTGCACTACGTGCTATGTGTGCTTTGCTGCCAAAAACCACTCGTGTGCAAGCACCCGGACAGTTTTTAACATCAAACCCCACACTCTTACGAGTAAAGCATTCAAAAGCAAAAACAAGAAAACACCCCCGACCCCCTCTGTAAGGGGGAGAGGGGATCGGAGATTATCCGAAAGTATCAGAGATTATCCGAAAGTATCCGAGATTATCCGAGATTATCCGAGATTATCTGAATTTATCGGAGGAATAACACAGATTTTAACCAAACATTATATAAACAAAATTATTTACGGTATGAGAAAATCTACTATTTTGAGTATTGTGACAATGGTTATGCTCTGCTGGGCGGGAAGCAATGCGTGCGCAGCGAAGCTGACCGTGGCGGACGGTACTGCGACAAGCGAGAAATGCCCTATCACCAGCTACAACAACGATGTGTATGTCCACCATCAGATTCTCTATCCGGCAAGTATGCTGGAAGAGATGAAAGGCGGCAGCATCAGTGCGCTGACATTCTATGCAAGCACAGTGGCAGACAAAGCTATTGACGGCGTATATAACGTAAGTCTGGCAGTGGTGAACGACGACCACTTTGACGGCGGCTGGGGCGGCTCCTATTCGTACTATGACACGGAGCTGAGTGCTGTGTATCAAGGGACTATTGACGGCAGCCAAGAGACGGTGACGCTGAGTTTCAGCAGTCCGTTCGCGTATGCAGAGGGCAGTCTGTTAGTGGACATCCGGACCGAGAGCCCGGGCAGCAACTATGCCGACGCATACTACGCAGGCACAGAATCAGAAGCCGCAGCAGAGATTCACGGAAATGGATACAGTGCTCTTCCTACCGACCCGACCGGCGGATCAACCTTCCTGCCCAAGACGACTTTCACCTATACCGAGGGCAGTGCGACAGGAGTGGAAAAGGTACAAGGGGACAAAGTACCAAGTACAAAGGCTATCAAAGACGGCGTGATGTATCTGATGTACAAAGGGACAATGTACAATGTACAAGGGAGCGTAGTGAGATAAATCGGAGGGTATCGGAGATTATCGGAGGAATCCGAGATTATCCGAAATTATCCGAGGGTATCGGAAGAATCCGAAGAGTAACGATAATGGACACAACCATATAACAACGTATTAATTAACGCTTATGAAAAAAATCTTTTCTTTAATCATCGCGGCAGTATTATTCTGCGCGTACGGCTATGCCGATCAGGCAGTCACCGTTAATCCGGGCGGAAATGCCACACAGGCTCATTTCCCTGTTTACGGCGATAACGCCGACTCCAAGGGTCAAAAAGTGCAAGCTATCTACCTTGCCGACCAACTCAAAGGCATCACAGAAGGCAGCGAAATCAAGGCGCTGACCTTCTACTCCTCCAACCAAACCCAATCTTGGGGCAAGGCAGAGTTCAAAGTATCTCTCGCCAAGACGGATTACACCTACTTCCCCAATGCAGCAGGCGAATATGCCACTGTTTCGGACGGAAGCACGCTGACCGAAGTATATGAAGGAACTCTGTCTGTAGCGGACGGGGAACTGACCGTTCAATTCACCACCCCGTACACCTACGAGGGCGGCAACCTGCTTATTCAGATAGAGATTACACAGGCAGGCAGCTACGCTGCGTCTTCCTTCTATTCCGCAGCGAATACGGATTACCTGATCAAGTACGCCTATAGCGGTTCCTCCCGTGATAACAAACAGCCGAAAGTCACCTTCGTGATAGCAGGTGGCGGCGATGATCCCGTCAGCGAAACGTGCAAAGCGCCTACTGCTGTTACCGTAGAGAAGGTAACGGAGTCAACAGCTACTGTTTCATGGCAAGGCGAAGCATCGCAGTACCAGTACTGCGTTGAATTCGAAGGCGACCTGCCCGACTGGACCGCCGCCCAACTGACGGACCAGAAGTCTGTGACCGTATCGGGTCTATATGACGAGCAGAAATATTATCTCTACGTGCGCTCCTATTGCTCCGAGACGGAAGTAAGCGAGAGTGTGAAAGCTACTTTCAAGACGGCTTGTGCCCGTCTGAACGTGCCTTGGATCGAGACCTTCACCCGCGATGCCTCCGGCAGCGAGACCGTCGGCGACGTAGCCCCTGAATGCTGGATTGTTTCTTCCGCTGCTCCAGCCGTAACGATTGTAGCCGAGAAAGAAGATGACGGCAGCGGCAACCAGATAGCCACCGGTCAGCAGCATCTAACTGCCCGTGGAGGCGGCTCCACTTCCGCTCAGGTATTTGCGTTGCCTCTCTTCAATGCCCAACTCGACACCTGCGAACTGGCGTTTGACTACTACACCTCCGTGGTCAGCGAGAGCTACGGTTCGCTGGAAATAGGTTATATGACGAACCCTGCAGACGCTGCTACTTTCGTTTCCCTGAAGACGTTCGAGCAGATTATTACCAGCACACACGTGGTATTCCCCTTGAATGAGCTGCCCGCCGGAATAGAATATATCGCCTTCCGCTTTGCAGGCGGCACGAGCAATTTCGGCAGTGTATCCATGGATAACTTTGTTTTAGCCGGTATCGGTCATTCCGACGAGGTCGATCCCTCTCAGGAGGAGTTGCCGGACGCCAGCATCTGGGGTCTCACCTACTGCGAAGCGCAGTTCACGTGGTATTCCTACTCCGCAGAGGCTTTTGCCATCGGACTCTTTAATGCCGATACGCAAGAACTCATCGCCGGTACGGCAGTCACCACCTCGGAGTGCGACCGTTTCGCCTATGAAGACGGTATCGGTTTCCCCTCCGGCGACGATGTTGACAACCACTATTATTGCTCCACCAAATGGATTCTTAATGCCGATGAGTCCGGTCTGAGCAGAGGTTCGGCATGGCAAGGAAGCGTGATCAACGTAGGCTCGGTGTTAGGCTTGGCTCCGGGTAAGTATCAGGTTCAGGTTTACGAACTTGTACAAACAGGCGAGAGCAGTTATGAGAGAGGGGAGTTGTTAGCCACTATTCCGTTTGAACTCGTTGCGAAGACGGTATCCGACCTCAAGGCAGAGGTGGCAGAGGATAAGAAATCAGCCACCCTCACATGGACCGCTCCCGAGTTCGAGCCGGGCGAGCGCGTATATGTGCGTGTATGGGCAGGCGAGACGGTAGCTTATGACAACTTCGACACCAAGGACCGTCCTGAAAGCCCGCTGACGGTAGAGGTAGCAGAAGGCAAGAGCTACACGGCTATCGTACAGGTAATTGACAGAAACAACAACCCGCTTGGTCAGGAGGTAGAGACCAACTTCACCGTAGGCGTGAACAGCTACGAGCCGACTAACCTGCACGCCGAGGTGTTCAGCGGCGACAACGTGACCTTCACATGGGAGGCAGCCACCGCCGCCGACCGCTATGTGATTACGTTATATTGCGACGGCGAGTTCTACTCCACCCTGACGGTAAGCGGCACGAGCAAGACGACGACGATGCCGAAAGACGGCACATGGTCATGGACGGTTCAGGCATTCAACGAAGGCGCCAACGGCAACTATTTCGAGGCATCGAACGCTATCGCGGGCAATGACTTCGTTTCGAAGGGTGCCGACGTACCCGAGGATGCTGTCGTGATGGATGTATGGGGCATGGAAGCCGCTTATCTGGACGGCTATGAGGCCCAGTTCCCCGAGGGCAAGTACGGATGGTACATCACCTTCGCCACCGATGAGGAGACCGGAACCGGTTACCCGATGCCCACCTTCCTCATCTACACCGACAAAGAGCGTGCTATCTCGGGTGTTTACAATGTAGCCCGTGGCGGTATTGACGCAGAGAGCTGCTATATCAACGTCAACGGCCGCGAGTCGGATGCCATCATGGCTACCGATGCCGAGCTGCGTCTGCAGTTCGACGGCTTCGACGAGGAGTATATGGAGAGCGGCTATTACTACGGCTACTACACCGGTTCGTTCCGCTTCGTGGGCGAGGACGGCAAGACGTATATCGGCAAGTTCATGGAGATGTTCTGCAACTCGTTCAACTTCTCGACCTACGGCAGTTCCGTGCGTGACCACGTGGGCATGTACGACGAGGACCCGAACGCCCTCCAAGGCATAGAAGATGTACAAGGCGACAAAGCACAGAGTATAAAGGTACTGCGCGACGGCAACCTGTATATCGTCCGTCCGGACGGCGCCATCTAT
This sequence comes from Paludibacteraceae bacterium, assembly GCA_017448345.1. Lineage (GTDB taxonomy): Bacteria > Bacteroidota > Bacteroidia > Bacteroidales > Paludibacteraceae > Colicola. The sequence goes on from JAFSLP010000033.1 coordinate 4,310, forward strand.
AACGCCACCGGAGCGAAGGTGAAATAAACAGCCCACCCGAAACAAAAACAAGCGTCTCAGCAATGAGGCGCTTGTTTTTTAGGGGGGAGCGGGATAGTGGGATAGTTGACTAGTGGACTAGTTGACTATTTTACTGGTGTTGCTCGCGGAGCAAGTCATTGACCGTCTTGACGGGGTTGAAGGTAGAGACTGGAACCTCGACGAAGATGGTGTTCCATTTCGCCATCGCTCCGTTCCAGAGCCCCGGGAGCTCAAGGGCAAGGAGTTCCTTGCCGTCCTTGGACTTGTTGGAGATGAAACCGGTCTGCGGGTCCACATAATCCGGCAGGTTGAAGGGCTTGCCTTCGTAGTCTCGAATTGCGCATACGAGGTCCACGGGGTTGAAATGAGTCGATTGTTTCATCAGTTCCGGGTCGCTGATCTGCGTTGATTCGAGAATCTGGCACGAAATAGAACCGTCGGCTTCGCGCACCAAGAACGGTCCGCCACCGGGTTCGCCGGTGTTCTTCACCACTCCGCAGACACGGATAGGACGGTTCAGCTTGGCGCGTTCCTCATCGCTGAGGTCCGGGTTCTGCAACGCCTCGAAGACCCTTTTCTGCTCGGTGACCAGCACTCCGGCAAGAATCTGTTTGTAGCGGATGGTGTCTTTCTTGAGGCGGTCGGGCACCACATTGTCGATATTCTTGATGAAGACGATGTCTGCGTCCTGTTGGTTGAGGTTCTCGATGAGTGCACCGTGTCCGCCGGGACGGAAGAGCAGTTTGCCGTCCTTGGTGCGGAAGGGTGTTCCATCCGGGTTGGCAGCCAGCGTATCGGTGGAGGGCAGCTGCTCGGAGAAGGTGACATCATAGCGGACGCCGTACTTGTCCTCGAACTTCCTGAGGTTATCCGCTATATGCTGGCGGAAAAGGGGCAGGTGGTCATGGCTGACGGTGAAATGGAGGAATACGGTCGGTTTCTCTCCGTCCTTGGCGGGAGCCACGCAATACTGCGCTCCCTCGACGAGATGCTCCAACGCGGGCGTGCGCGCGCCATCGCGATATTTATGGAATAAGAGAAGCCCTTTGGGCAGTTCACCGTAGTGCATGTCGTTCAGCAGATAGCGCACCGCTTCCTGTCCTTCCTTGCCAGCCAGCTGGGGTCCGAAAGCGAAACGGTCCTTATGGGCAAGGAAATCCTGAATAAAAGGAGTCTCGATGCCGTCCTCCAGATACTGGAAGAGATTCTTGAACATCCGGCTGGCAGCCCCGGAAGCCGGAACGAACTTGAGAATCTTGTGCCCCTCGGCAAGATAGTCCTGCCAAGCTTGGATATACTGCTCCTGTTCGGCACGTTTTGGGGCAAGGATGCCCTTCTTGGTAGAAGCCGGAGCGACGATGTCCAGCTGCGGGAAGCCGTTACGGAAGCATTCCAGTTGCGCTTCCGCTTTTTCAATAGAGATGCCCCGCGCCTGCAGTTGCTCGAGGTCTTGTGATGAGAAATCGGTCATGGGAAAAGATTTAATTAACAATTAACAATTAATAATTAATATTTCGTGGTAGTTTGATGATAAGAAAAAAAAATTAAAAACTTTTTTCTTTTAGTTCGTCCAAAATTATCAAAAATGATTCAAAAATTATTTTTTCTTTCTGTCCAAAATTATCAAAAATTATCCCAAAATTATTTTGTTCACAGATTTAACAAATTAAACAAATTATTTTTTGGGGGGAGACGTTGAAAATGTTTTCAATGTTTTTTCTTAAATCAAAGACCACGTGGGATAGTTTAATTAAAATTACAAATTACGAATTACGAATTATATATAATATTTCGAAATGCGGTGCAAAGTTACGAAAAAAAAAGCATATTTGCAAATTTTCGGTTATTTTTTTATCTTTTTGTAAATTCACTGTTTTAAAATTGTAAAGTTTAGTTTGCACATAGTTACGATTTTCGACAATTTATTATCAATTTATCGGTAAAATTCAAAAAAAATAAAAAAAATGTATAAAATAGTTGCATATACAAAAAAAATGTTGTACCTTTGCACCGAGTTTCGAATTAACGTAAGAAAATAACGTAGGATTCGTTATAGTATTAACTAATTATTTAAGGTAAGGTATGAAGAAATTTTTTCTCTTCGTGTCCGTATTGTTCATAGCAATCGGACAAGTTTGGGCACAGACCCAGACTATTTCAGGTACCGTTCTTAATGATGCTGACGACGAGCCGGTAATCGGTGCGTCGGTTCAAGTTAAGGGAACGGTAAAAGGAACAATTACCGATTTCAATGGCAAGTTCACTCTTGAGGTGGACAAGGATGCCGTGCTGTACGTATCGTTTATCGGTATGGGCAGCGTGGAGATTCCAGCCGCTGACGGTATGGTAGTCCGTCTCTCCGAGAACACGGAAAAGTTGGAGGAGGTGATGGTAGTTGCTTTCGGTACCGCGACGAAGAAATCGTTCACGGGTGCCGCCTCCGTAGTGAAAGCTGACGAGATTTCGAAGCGTCAGACGAGTAACGTGACGGACGCTCTTGCGGGTCAGGTAGCCGGTGTTCAGGGACTGAGCACGAGCGGTCAGCCGGGAACGACGAGCAGCATCCGTATCCGCGGTATCGGATCCATGGCATCGAGCAACGCTCCGCTGTATGTGATTGACGGTATCGCCGCCGACAACGATGCAGTGAGCACGCTGTCGAACGCCGACATCGAGTCCGTGACCGTACTGAAAGACGCAGCATCCAACGCGCTGTACGGTGCGCGCGGAGCCAACGGTGTGATCCTTATCACCACCAAACGCGGAAGCACGCGTGAGGCACAAATCAAAGTGGACGCCAAATGGGGTGTCAACCAACGCGGAGTGCCCAACTACAACGTGATGACCGACCCGGGAATGTACTACGAGAATGTCTATCAGGCATTGTACCGTGGCTTAGGTTCTCACGATGCAGCTTACAACCAGCTGTTCAAGAGCACAGACGGCGGTGTGGGTTATCAGGTATATACCGTGCCCGACGGCGAACGCGTAATTGGAACCAACGGCAAGCTGAACCCGAACGCCACGCTCGGTTACGTGACCTATAAAGACGGCGAAGGCTATATGCTGACCCCGGACAACTGGTTCAACGAGTTGTTCAAATCCAACAACCTCCGTCAGGAGTACAACCTGAGCATCAGCGGAAGCACCGACAAACTGACTTATTTCGCTTCCGGCAGCTACTTGGATGACTCGGGTATCATCGAGAACTCCGGTTTCCGCCGTGCGACAGGCCGTGTAAACGTGGATTATCAAGCCAAGAAATGGCTGAAGATCGGTACGAACATGAGCTACAGCCACGCCGATATGCAGTATCCTGAAGAGGACGAATACGGCAGCTATTCGAGCGGTAACTTGTTCTATGTGAGCAACAACATGGCTCCTATCTATCCGCTCTACGTGCGTGACGCAGAGGGCAACATCATGAAGGACGGCAACGGCTACATCATTTATGACTACGGAGACGCCAAGGTCAACGGCCGCACCCGTGCATTCATGAACCAGTCGAACCCTGCATCCGCTATCTCGCTGAACAAATCGCTGTACAAGAAAGACATCTTCACCGGCAAGTGGTATATCCAGATTGAGCCGTACAAGGGTCTAAAATTCAGTGCCAACCTCGGTGTACACTATGGCGGCGTACGTTACCAGATGACGCAGAACCCGTTCTACGGACAGTTTGCCTCATCGGGCGGTTCTGCATATGTCAGCTCCAGCCGCAACGTAGGTGTTGACCAACAGTATCTGGCTACCTATGCCAACACCTTCGGCGAGCACCACGTGGACGCATTGGTGGGTTATGAGAACTTCCGCCGTATCATGTCTTCGATATCCGGCACGCAACAGAAACTGTTCAACCCGGACATTGCGGAAATCAGCAACGCCATACTGTCGCCGAGCACCAGCTCCTCGACGAACACCTATTTCACACAGGGTATTCTGGCACAAGCCAAGTATGATTACGCCAACCGTTACTACGTAAGCGTGAGCTACCGCCGCGACGCATCTTCCCGTTTCGCAGCAGGTCACCGCTGGGGTAACTTCTGGTCGGTAGGTGCCGCTTGGGACATCAAGTCCGAGCCGTTCATGGATGCAGTGGAGAATATCGACCTGCTGAAAGTGAAAGTGAGCTACGGTTCGCAAGGTAACGATGCCTTGCTGACGCAAGACGGCTATGCCAACTACCAGCCGTGGGCTGACCAATACACCATCAGTGAGAACAACGGCGAGTTCGCCACCACGCTCTCCTACAAAGGTAACAAAGACATCACATGGGAGACCAGTTATAACTTCAACGCCGGTATCGACTTCGGTTTCTTCAACGAGCGTTTGACCGGTACCATCGAAGGCTGGCGCCGTCGTACGGAAGACATGTTGTACTATCGTCCCGTACCAGCATCCCTCGGATACAGCTATCTGCCGGTGAACATCGGTTCAGTAAGCAACGCCGGTATGGATGTAGAGCTCCACGGAGAGGTTATCAAGACCCGTAACGTGACATGGTCGCTCTATTTCAACATGACTTTCTTCAAGAACAAGATTCTGAAACTGGCTCCTGAACTGGAAGGTCAATGGATTGACGGAACCTATATCTACAAAGAGGGCGAGAGCATGTACAACCGCTACCTGCCTGCCTACGCAGGTGTGAACCCGGAGACCGGTGCCGCACAGTGGTACATTGACGTACAGGCACAGGACGAGAACGGCAATCTGCTGTTCGAGCAAGTTCCTGTAGTTGATGCAGAGGGCAAGCCGGTACTGGATGCAGAAGGCAACCAGACCTACACTGACGGTGACCCCATCATGATTACCAAAGGCGGTGTGACCGAGAAGTTCAGCGAAGCCAACTCCAATTTCAAATATGAGACCGGTGACATTCTGCCGAAGGTTTACGGCGGTTTCGGTACCGAGTTGAAAGCTTACGGTGTTGACCTCTCTGTTGCCTTCAACTATCAGGCAGGCGGCCGTATCTTCGACACCGGTTACCAGCGTCTGATGCACGCAGGTACATCCAGCGATGCAGGTATGAACTGGCATATGGATATTCTCAAGGCATGGACACCGGACAACAAGAACACCGACGTTCCGGCACTGAATTCCAAGGATACGTATGCTAACGGTACTTCCGACCGGTGGTTAGTAAGCAGCAACTATGTTGCGCTGCAGAACATCACTCTGGGCTATACTTTCCCCACCAAACTGACCAAGAAAGCCAAGATTGAGAAGATTCGCGTATTCGCAGTAGCAGACAACGTGGCGTTGTGGTCCGCACGCAAGGGTCTTGACCCGCGTCAGGGCTACGCATCCGCCAACAGCATCTACTACTCTCCGATGCGTGCTATCTCGGGTGGTTTGAGCATTACATTCTAATCAAAGAAAGGAGATTATTATGAAAGCAATATTTAAGTATGTATCCGTTCTCCTCGTCGCAGCAATCAGTTTCACTGCTTGCGATGACTGGATGAATACCGCTCCGGAAGGAGCGACGAAGACGGCGGACCAGAAGTCCGACGCCGCCGCAGCCAACCCGTCCGCTGCCGCAGCAGACATTGCTGCCATCTACGCGCAGTTCATTCAGCTCTACGCCGGACTTGGCGACCTCGGTTATACCCGTCACAACGATTTCGGCTATGCTGCCATCTGTATGTTCATGGAAGAGCAGGGACAGGACCTCGTCAGCCCGAACATCGGCTACAACTGGTTCAATTTCTCTGATTTCACCAAGAACCGCGACAATACGCTGACCACCACCTACGGTCTGGTGGATCACCTTGTATGGAACGAGTATTTCAAGATTATCCACGCCTGCAACAATGTCATCGAGATTGTTGACCGTGAAAATCCGGGTGCTATGCGCCATGGTCTGTCGCAAGCATTGGCAGTACGCGCTTTCTGCTACCTGCAGTTAGCACAACTGTTCCAGAAGACTTACAGCCCCGAGACGCTTGACAAGCCCTGCGTGCCTATCGTGAAAGACCGCATGCCAGCCGAGCAGCAGGAGGCAAACCCGCGCGCCACGGTGAAAGAGGTGTTTGAGATGATCAAGGCAGACCTTGACTACGCCTGCGACTCGCTGGACGGTTTCGCCCGTGCGGACAAAGGTTATGTCAACCAAGCCGTAGCATACGGTCTCCGCGCCCGTATGAACCTTATCATGCAGAACTGGGCAGCCGCAGCCGAGGATGCACAGAAGGCTCTTGACCTGTCAGGTGCAACACCGCTCTCTATCGCAGAGGCAGGCATACCGGGCTTCGCTGATGCAGCCGCACACAACGTGCTTTGGGCAAATATCATCGTGGAGACCAACGACGTTGTCCAGACCGGTATCGTCAACTGGGCATCGCATATGTCATCTTTCTACGGCGACGGATATACCGGTGTAGGTGCTACCCGTTGGATTTCCAGCAACCTGTTCAGCGAGATTTCCGCTACCGATGTCCGCAAGGGCTGGTGGCTCAACGAGAGTCTTGAGTCTCCGCTGCTGGACGCTCCGGGATACAGCGCGCTGAAAGCAGATATCCAAGCACAAGAGACTCCGTACCAGAACGTGAAGTTCGGTACCGGCGACGGCACCGTGACCGGTCTGGGCGCAGCAGCAGCCGACTGGATTCTGATGCGTGCCGAGGAGCTGATTCTCATCAAAGCCGAAGGTCTTGCCAAGTCCGGCGGCGACGGTGCAGGTACGCTCACCCAGTTCGTTCAAGCCAACCGTGACCCGTCCTACAGCGTAGGTCAGCACGGTCTGAGCCTTGAGGATGAGATCTGGTGGCAGCGCCGCGTAGAGCTCTGGGGCGAAGGATTCGCATGGGGTGACATCGTGCGTCTGGACAAGGACATCATCCGTTCGAACTCCGACAACTGGCCTGTTGAGTGGGCAACACAGGACGTCATCGGCAACCACGATGTATATCTGTGGCGTATCCCGCAGGCTGAGATTGAGGCTAACAGAGGTATCAGCGAGGCTGACAACAACCCGTTTGTAGCATTTTAATTCATAAACTAAACGATTAAGATTATGAAAACAGTAAATAAATATTTGTTCCTGCTCGCAGCGGCAGTCTTCGGACTGACCGCCTGCGAGAAGCAGCAGGAGCGCGAGCCGTCACCGGTGTTCGAAGGTACCAGTTCCGTTTTCTTCCCTGTTAGTTCAGAGAGCGAAGAGTTGGAGCCGACCGTTGCTTTGGAGCACGAGATTAAGATTTCACGTGACACGCTTAATTCCGAAGCTATCACCGTGAAGCTGATTGTAACGAACAACGACGAGAACATCTTTGAGGTACCTGAGTCTGTTTCTTTCGCAGCAGGTGTAAAAGAGACCTCTTTTGTAGTTAAGTTCCCGAATGCACAAGTAGATGGAACATATAATCTGGCAATTGAGCTGGAGCCACTCCAGAGCAATCCCTATATGACGTTAAAACCGACATATTCTTATACTGTCAACATCGCCAAATGGGATGCAGTGACAGACAAGAAAGCAATTATCTTTGACGGAATCATCAATGCTTGGTACGTTGTAGGTAATCCCGGATGGTATGTGAATTATTCCCGCAAGGACAATGCAGACGGTTCGTTCGACATCCGTTTGCTCAACCCTTATACCGTATTGCCTGAGTATAAAGACGGCGATTACGATTCGCCCATCGCTGACGAATTCGGTCTCTATGGCGGTTTCCCATACAATTATCCGACCGATGTTGTGGAGGGTACTTTCAACATGACTATCCACGTAGCCAGGAACGGTTCCGCTACCTTTGACGGTTTCGACCTTGGTATGGATTGGGGTAATGGTATGTTCTATGCCCGCTATTATGACCCGACTATTCCGGGTGTATGGAACTCAGCAGAAAAGAGCATCACCTTCCCCGCCGGTTCTTCAGCCAGCTTCAGGGGAGAGAGCGGTCGTCTGAATTCCGAGCCTATCGTGGTATTCTTGGATGACGCAATATGGAAAGATATCAACTCCTCTATCAGCATTGCCTCTTTAGAGGACGGATTCAATGATGCAAGCATTGAGTGGACAACGATAGAGAGCAAACTAAACACTATCGTTTCCACAATACAACCGGGCTTGATTGAGACTCAACTCGAAAGTGCCGTTGATCCGAATCCAGAAGACAAACAAGGTGAGGGAAGCGACTTCTTCAACCTCTTCCGTCTCAAAGATGTATATACTCCGGGGCTCGGTCTCGCATTCTATTTCGATGAGGAGAAAGGCAAGATCAGTCTTCCTGCAAGCCTGCAACCTACCGGTCTGAGTTTCGCAGGAAAGGACATCTTTGTTGGTCCAGCAGCAAACGACTGCTACATTGAAGAATTAGAACTGCAAGGCAAGCCCGCCAAACTCTTCCACTTCTTCCTCCAAGTACAGACAAAAGACGGCGGTAACCTCGGTGAGTTTGAAGAGATATTCTACTTCAGCACAGAGGAAATCGTTTGGGGCGAGAAAGCAGAGGACTTTGTAGGCACCTACAAACTGACGGCTTCGAGTCAGTTCAGCGGTGAAGCTGATGCTGATATGGATGTAGCAATCGAGCAGAAAGACGACAAACTTATCCTGCTTGGTGTAGATCTGTCAGACACCATCTGGGTTGACTTTGACAACGAGACCAAGAAAATCTCCATTGCTCCGCAAGCTTTGGGTGACTACGGACCTTATGACATCACCCTCTACACCACTACCGTGGAAGGTGATATAAGCACCACAGAGCCTATCGTATTGTCTATGGCTTTCGGTGGAATCATCAAAGTGGATGCAGCTTCCGGTGCAGACGGTTACCTACTTAGAAGTGAAGCCGTTGGAGGATGGGTAGATGGTTACTACGACCTGACATTCACACCCGCAGCCTCCGCAGCAGCTCCTGCTATCAAGAGTGCTCCGGTGAAGAACAAAGGACAAGTTTCTCTACATGCACGTAAGGCTGTCAAGTCACAACAGAACTGGAAGATTAACGGTAAAGTAAACCGTCACGAACTTCTGTTCAAGAAATAACAGTTTACCCTACTATCTCCCAATCCCGAAACCGGAGATAGCGTCAATAGGAGCTCCAAGAGAAATCTTGGGGCTTCTTTTTTTTGCATGCGTTTTAAATAAACATTATTCAAACAACCCACTAACGACCCACTAATCACCCACTAACGACCCACTTTAAGAAATCATTCAGACATAGCAGGGACAACACTATGCAAGGGGGTAGAAAGTGCCAAGAAAGAAGCCGGCATACAATGCCGGAAAAACGACATACGAGTTTATCGAAAAAAACACAGAAAAAAAAACGACGATACACGACAATATGAGTTCCTAAGTTCAAGTTGGAAGTGCAACGTTGAGTAGTTAGAAAAGTAGATAAAATAGCAATGTAAAATAAAAAAACGTGGGCTGTGATTTGCACAGTCCACGGAAAATAAGTAATTTTG
>JAFSLP010000034.1 GCA_017448345.1 Paludibacteraceae bacterium
CCCAAAACTTGCATATATCAGAAAAAAGCAGTAATTTTGCACTCGCAAATATTTCTAAAATCATGAGAGCAATCTTTATCAACGGTTCTCCGCGCAAGAACAAAAATACCGCGCAGATGTTAGAGAGCGCCATGAAAGGCGCACAGGAAGCCGGGGCGGAAGTGGAGATGATTCATTTGACGAGCCTCAACTACAAGGGCTGCGTCAGCTGTATGGCATGCAAACGCACAGGCAACACCTGTGGCGGTCTGTGCATCCAGAAGGACGACCTGCGCCCGGTGCTGGAGAAGATTCTCGCAGCCGATATGCTGGTGTGCGGCTCGCCTATCTATTGGCACAACTCCACCGGCATGTTCCGCAACTTCATCGAGCGGCTTTTCTTCCCCATCCTCAGTTACAACAACGCCGATGAGAACGGAGCAATCAAGTACCTCAACAAGAAAATGCCCTGCGGTGTCATCTACACGATGAACGTGACGCCCGAGTATTACGAGCATTTCCATTACCATGAGATTCTGGAGCCCGTCCGCCGTCAGATGGAGTCGTTCTTCGGTTACTGCGAGCAACTGGAAGCACGCAACACATGGCAGTTCTACCCCGATTATTCCAAGTTCGACGCCAGGGCGGTGGACATGGAGCAGAAACAGTGGTACCGCGACAACCAGTGGCCCAAGGACCTGCAAGCCGCCTATGACTTAGGCAAACGCCTCGTGGAAAAAGCAAAAGAAGAGTAAAAATATATAATTATGGAATACAATTCCGAGAACATACTGATAGCCGATTCGCTGGAAGAAGTGGCGAGCGCAGAACTCGAAAAGTTACATGACAATCTGACAACCGCAATTCAAATCTTTGCAGGCGTGTTGCCGCAGGACATAGAGGTTGAACGTATGATAGCGTGCGAGCAATACCGCGAACTATTCTATTTGCGGACAAATGTATTCTATCAATTAGCCAAGCGAGAGCAAGAAAGGAGGTATGCAAAATGAAGTAACCGCCCGACCTCATCGCCTGCAAAGGTGGTGAGGTACGGGGACACCCACCGGAGCCGTCAGGTCAAAGGACACTGGCGGCAGTTGTTATGCTTTGCGGAAGTCGCGGGCTGTGAGACCGGTCTCGCGGCGGAAGAAACGCGCAAACAAAGTGGCATCGGCAAAGCCCAGTTGATACGCGATAGAGGCAACCGGCATGTCAGTATGACGCAGTAGCACCTTGGCTTCGAGCACCAGCGCACGATTGATCCACTGCATCACCGTCAAGCCGCTATGCTGCTGAACAACCGCACTCAGATAGTTCGGAGTGACGCTGAGTTTTCGTGCGTAATAAGGGATGTCATGTCGCACATTGCCGGAATGGTTCAGTTCATGCACAAAGAGGTCAAAGAGTGCTTGCGAACGGGATGGTTCGGTCTTGGGAAGAGTGGCAAAACGCTCGGTCAGTTGTGACAACAATCCGTTGACCAGATAGCCGATGGTGCGTTCGGAGGCACGCGCTTGCATCAACTGCATGATGAGCATGAACCAGTCCGACACCTGCTTCTGTGCATCTTCCGGCAAGGATAGCAAGAAACTCTCGTGCGGCATCTCGAAAGCCGGCATGGTGGAGAAAGAGAGTGCCATGAATCGGCAGTCGTCAGAGATAGCCTCGTACGAGAACAGGCTATCCGGCAGAATCACCGCCACATGTCCGACAGTGAGAACCTGTTTGCGCAGGTTGATCATGAGCGTCACTTCTCCCTCAAGGATAAGGAACACCCGTCCTTCCATAAAACGAAACACCTGCTCCTCCTGCACAATCTTGCTCAATCGCGCAGGCACTAATGCGTATTCTCCGACCGTCAAAACACCTTGCTGCTGAAGCATCGGAAGGTACGAAGAAACTGCCTTTTTCTCTATCGTTTTTCCCATAAATTGCCAAATTTTAATGCAAAGATACAACAAAATTTTGAATTATCATAGAATTTGCAAAGTTTTTCCTTAAAAATGATATGTTTGTATGCTAAAAATGCAGTAATTTTGCACCGTCATTTGAAAAACAACTAAAAATTTGGACAGTATGGAGACTAAAAAAGTAAAAGGTCAAGCCCTGTCGGTAGTGTTACCGAGCGGCAAAGAAGTGACGTACTGCGAACGTGGCGCAGAGCACAAGGAAATCATCATCACAGGTGCATTCTATTTCCACACCTTTATGCCGGTGGTGGAAGAGTTAGGGAAACGGTTTCATGTCTATGGCATTGTGATGCCTGTCAGTGGTGAGACAGAACCGAAAAGCAAGGATGGAGACATCTTTTGGAGTGAGATCTGGGGAACGCAAGTGTATGAGTTCGCCAAACTGAAAGGTCTCAAGAAATTCCACTATGTGGGCAAGTGTCACGGTACGTCGCCGGGCTGGTGGCTGGTAAAGAACCATCCGGAGATGCTGATTGATTTCTGCTCGTTCTACATGGCTCCTCACTTGAAACCACAGAACGCTAACCAGTGGGTTGAACTGATGAACCAAAAGAAGCCTATCACGCTGATGCTCAAAGCCATGCGTAAGAAAAGCGGTATCTTCAAGAAGATTGCAGAGGTAGCGAGCTTAGGTAGCGCAGCCAAAGAACTGGATGCCGCTGTGGGCAAGTACGCAGCATCACCACAACTGCTATGGGAGAGTAACGAGGCATGCGAGAAGACGCTGCGCTCAATCGATGTGCCGGTATACTACATGTTCGGCAGTGAGGACATCCTGTATAAAGACCATTACGACAGCAACCAGTACGCCAAGGAGATTACAAAGGGTTGCAAGTTCAAAATTCTGCCTGGCGAGTACCACCTGATGGAGCTGGACTGCGCTGAGCGCGTTGCGCAAGAGGTCTGCGACTTCATCGATGAGGTGAAGGCGGGAAAATAGGTTTGAGGCTGATTCATTAGCCGTCAGGTCAAAGGACACTGGCGGCTTTTTTTGTGCCTTATGAGTGGCATTATGCAGGAAAACGGATTGTCAAAAGCGAAATTTGGTAGATTTATTTGCTTATGTGCCTATTTTTTAGTAATTTTGCAGCGATTTTTGCGAGCAAGCTCGCATGGCCTTGGTAAAGGCAAGGGGTAAGCCCGATAATATTCCACAACAACGTTAATCGTTGCTGTGGAAACTTGTTAGATATAGTATTACCAATAAATCACAACAATTATGCGTAAAGCACTTTTAATTTTATCCGTACTTATGTTAACTAACTGTACACAAGCGCAGAAGATACAACTTCCTGCGCCCGACAAATCGCTTCCTATGACACTTATGGAGGCATTCCAGAACCGTCACTCGACTTGGCAGCACTCCGATGCACCGGTGAGCGACCAAGACCTGTCCACTATCCTGTGGTCAGCCATCGGTATCAACCGTCCGGAAGAAGGACGAATAACGGCTCCGTCGGCTGTGAACGCACAGGATATCATCGTTTATGTGATGCGTGCAGACGGCACTTATCTGTACGATAACAAGGAGAATGCACTTGTTCGAGTTAGCAAGAAAGACCTGCGTGCAGCAGTATGTGGCAACGACCCCAAACCCCGTACGGCACCGATTATGTTGCTGCTTGTCAGCGACCTCAACCGCTTTGGAGGAGACAGCCGTTTCGCACGCGACATGGCTCCATTAGATGCCGGTTATGTCTCGGAGAACATTTGTTTAGCATGCACCGCACTCGGTCTGAACACCGTTCCGCGCATGACTATGGATCGCGCCGTACTGCAGAAAGAGTTGAATCTGACGGACATTCAGTTGCCGCTTCTCAATCATCCTATTAGCGTAGCGAAATAATATGAGAAAGACGCTTTTATCCCTTCTGCTGGCGGTTGCTTGTACCGCCTGCGGGCAGACCAAGAAAGCCGAAGTGAAACCGCTGGTTATCAATACACCCAACGGTAAGATTGCCGCTATCTTGACCACTCCGGCAAGGACGCAACAGGTGCCGATGGTCGTGCTCTGCCACGGCTTCATGAACAGCAAGGACGGCGAACTGATGCACACGCTTGCGGACAGTCTCTGTGCCCACGGCATCGCGTCTATACGGTTCGATTTTAACGGTCACGGCAGCAGTTACGGTCAGCAGTCCGAGATGACGGTGCCGCGTGAGATTGAGGACGCTAAAGCGATTGTTGCTCATGCGGCTAAACTGCCTTTTGTCAGTCGGATAGCCATCGTCGGACACTCGCAAGGCGGTGTGGTAACGGCCATGACTGCCGGACAACTCGGTGCCGACCGAATTGCAGCTATCGCCTTGCTTTCGCCTGCGGTTGCGTTGCGCGACGACGCCCTGCGCGGCAACCTATTCGGCACACCGTATGATGCGCAGAACCCGCCCGAGACGCTCACGATTATGGGTGGCGCCTATACGGTAGGACGCGATTATATCCGCACGGCACAGGACTTGCCAATTTATGAGACCGCACGCGAGTACAAAGGGACTGCGCTGATCATCCACGGCAAGGCGGATGACATCGTGCCCTATACCTACGGTCAGCGTTTTCACTATGTGATTGACGGCAGTCGTTTTGACTTGCTGGAAGGCGAGGACCACATGTACACCCACCATGAGTCGCTCCCTGCTCACCTCGTGGCTGAGTTCATGGAGGAAGTATTGAAGTAGTTATAAAAATCTTTATTTTATTTAGCCGTCAGGTCGATTAGACACTGGCGTTTTTTTTGTGCCGATAGGTCGTGGGACACTATCGGCGCTTTTTTTATGCCTTCACTGCGATAAGGCTCTTTGTGCCGACTGTCATCCGATGGGTTATAAGGTCTAACTGCAACATATTCTTGGCTCTCATTTTTGACAGTCATTACTTGTTCATCGCCTAAAGTACAGTCATCGAGTTTTGTTGAGATTGTTTTCGCACTGCAAAGGTAAGTCATGGGCGCCGCTGGGCGAGGGACGAGAGGGCTTGTTTGAGGACGAGACCTTAAAAGCCATAGCCGCCAACCACGGCAAGAGCCTGCATCAGATTGTGCTCCGGTGGCATATTCAGCGAGGTATCGCCATCTTCCCCATGAGCCGCAACAAGGCGCACATGGCGGACAATCTCCACCTCTTTGATTTTGAACTGACGGACGAGGAGATGGCTCAGATAGCTGCGCTGGACAAAGGCCGTTC
>JAFSLP010000003.1 GCA_017448345.1 Paludibacteraceae bacterium
AAAGTTTTGAGTTTGCAATGCCTCTGTTTTAATGTACAAAAATGTCAACGATCACTTGATACATGAGCTTCCTTAGAAGCCCGACCCCCATGGGGGTATAAGTATCACTAAATATCAATCAATTACCCTCTCTAAGGAGGATTAAAAGTGTAAACGATCATCTGATATACGATAGTTAATTATTAATTGTTAATTATCCTTTAAGGTCCCGCCTCACGAGATATTAATTATTAATTATTAATTGTTAATTATCCTCTCCGCTATTTGCACCGCATTCAGTGCGGCACCTTTGCGTATCTGGTCGCTCACTATCCAGAAACTGAGCCCGTTGGGGTTGCTCAGGTCCTGCCGCACCCTGCCCACGAACACCTCGTCCTTGCCGCTGAGGAAAAGCGGCATGGGATACACTTTGTTGGCTGGGTCATCCATCAGCATGCAGCCCGGAGCGGACGCAAAGGCGTCCCGTGCCTCGGCTACGCTGACAGGCCGCTCTGTCTCCACCCACAGGCTCTCGCTGTGCGCACGAAGCGACGGCACACGGACACAGGTGGCGCTCACCTGCACATCCGAGTGCATGATTTTCCGTGTCTCGTGGTACATCTTCATCTCTTCTTTGGTGTACCCGTTTCCGGTGAAGACATCTATATGGGGAATAAGATTATATGCTAACTGGTATGGGAATTTCTCTACCGTCGGCTGCTCTCCGTTGAGCAATTGGCGGTATTGGTTCTCCAGTTCTCTCATCGCCTGTGCCCCTGCTCCCGAAGCGGCTTGATAGGTGGACACATGCACGCGGCGGATATGACTCAGCCGCTCTATCGCCTGCAGCGCCACCACCATCTGGATGGTCGTGCAGTTGGGGTTGGCGATGATGTTGCGCGGACGCACAAACGCATCCGCTATATTCACTTCGGGCACTACCAACGGCACGTCGGCATCCATGCGGAATGCCGAAGAGTTGTCTATCATGATGGTTCCGAAGCGGGTTATATCTTCCGCATATGCACGTGACACGCCTGCGCCTGCGGAAACAAAAGCAATATCGACGCCCTTGAAAGCGTCGTCATGTTGCAGCAGCTGAACCGTGTGTTCTCTGCCTTGGAAGACATATGTTCTGCCGGCACTCCGCTCCGAACCGAACAGGCGCAGTTCGGATAGAGGGAATTGCCGCTGTTCCAACACAGCCAGCAATTCCTGTCCGACGGCGCCCGAGGCGCCTACTATTGCAATAGTCATTTCCTTATGCTAATGCAACAATCGTGTCTGCTTCTTTCTCCTCGAAGCACAGCTTGCCCTCGCGAGCCAGCCAACCAAGAGCCAAGAAAAGCTCGTCATTCTTCAGTTTGGTGGCTTTCTTAAGGTCTTTGAGTCCTTTCGGACCGTTCTGCAGCGCACCCCATACGAGGCCTGCATTCTCGCCGATTTTTGTAATCATAATACCTTTGTTTTTAATTAAACATTGACTAATACGGGCTTTTGTAAGGGTGCCCAACCCTGTATCTATTATCTACTATTAACTTTCAACTAGACGACTTCTTTCAACTATCAACTATCAACTATCAACTCTCAACTACACTCAACACTCAACCCTCAGCACTCAGTTCCCTCCCATTTCTTGAACACCAGACAAGCGTTGTGTCCTCCGAAACCGAAGGTGTTACTCAGTGCGTAGGTGATGTCGCGTTTCTGCGCCTTGCCGAAAGTGAAATTGATGCGGTAGTCGATATTCTCGTCCTCGTCGTCCGGCTCATGGTTGATGGTCGGCGGTATGATACCGTCCTTGAGCGCCATGACGCATGCCAGCGCCTCTACGGCTCCCGTAGCACCGATCATGTGTCCGGTCATGGACTTGGTGGAGTCGAGGTTCATCTCATATACATGGTCGCCGAACACACGCTGGATAGCTTTTATCTCTGCTATGTCGCCCAGCGGTGTGGAGGTGCCGTGTGTGTTGATGAAATCCACCTGTCCGGGTTCCAGACCCGCATCGCGCAGGGCAAGACGCATCACACGCTCCGCACCCCTTCCTTCCGGGTCCGGTGCTGTCATGTGGTAGGCGTCCGACGTCATGCCCTCGCCTATAATCTCCGCATAGATCTTGGCGCCGCGGGCTTTCGCATGCTCATACTCCTCAAGGATGAGACAAGCGGCTCCTTCGCCTAACACAAACCCGTCACGGCTCTTGGAGAAAGGCCTGCTGGCGGTCTGAGGCGACTCATTGCGGGTGGAGAGCGCACGCATCGAGTTGAAGCCGCCGATGCCCGTATAGGTCACGTCTGCGTCCGCACCGCCCGTAAGCAGCACATCGGCATGCCCTAAACGTATCTGGTCAAAAGCGGAACCTACGGCATGGGAAGACGACGAACAGGCTGTGGAGACCGAGAAAGAGGGTCCGCCCAAGCCGAAACGGATAGAAATCATCCCGGCTGCGATACTCGGGATTGCCTTGGGTATCATGAACGGATTGAAATGCGGTACACCGTCGCCCTTGGCATAGTCGATGATGTCACCCTCCATCGTCAGCAGACCGCCCATGCCGCTGCCCCAGATGACTCCCACACGGCTGCGGTCCTCCTGCTCAAGGTCGATACCGCTGTCGCGGAGCGCCTCGTCTGCCACATACACGGAGAACTGGGCGTAACGGTCCATCTTGCGCACCTCCTTATGGTCGATGATGCTGCTGGGGTCGAAGTTCTTCACCTCGCCTGCAAAATGGGTCTTGAAATTGGTGGTGTCAAACGACGTGATAGGTGCCACACCGCTCACGCCGCGTATCAGCGCCTGCCATGTTTCCGGAGCGGAGTTGCCTACCGGGGTCACCGCTCCCAAGCCTGTTATTACAACTCTTTTTAACTGCATTCTGATTAATGTGTAGATAAAAAGCATACGAGTTTACAGTATTCCCATAAACTCGTAAGACTTTCTGTGGGACGCAAATTACTTCACTGCGTTCTCAACGTAAGCGATTGCGTCGCCCACGGTAGCAATCTTCTGAGTGTCCTCGTCGGGAATAGAGATTCCGAACTCTTTCTCAAACTCCATGATCATCTCAACGGTGTCCAAGGAATCTGCTCCAAGGTCAGTTTGGAAATTAGCCTCGTTGGTTACCTGAGACTCTTCTACGCCAAGCTTATCAACAATGATTGCTTTTACTTTAGCTTCAATTTCTGCCATAATACTTAGACTTTAAGTTAAACTATTGTTATGTTATATTATTAATATCCGACAATAAAAATTTACGCGTGTTTCGCAAAAACGGCACAAAATTACTGCTTTTTTTTTACATACGCAAGTTTTTTTTGTTATTTTTCACTTTTGTCACATAAACTTAACATTATTTTGCCCAAATACGTACCACTTTTCGCCATTTGGCACACCGGAACGGAGTCTCCGTCAATGTTGGGAACGCGCAGATGGTCATAGAGACGGTGGGTATGGCCTCCAATGACTACATCAATGCCCCGCGTGGCATTCACCGTCTTCACGTCACAAGGATCCTCCGGTGCTTTACCGTAGGTGCCGAGGTGACTCAGACACACTACTACGTCACACCCCTCCGAACGGAGGGTGTTCGCCATCACCTGTGCTACAGCGCAGGGCTCGAACCACCGTGCCGGCTCGAAGTTCTTCGCGGAGATGAGTCCTTTGGGGTCGCAGCCCAAACCGAAGATACCTATCTTCACTCCGCCTTTATAGAGGATGACATACGGCTTGACGATGCCGGCAAGAGGTGTGCCGCTGAAGTCATAGTTGGCACAGACGATGGGGAACTTGGCTTCGCGCAGCACGGCTGCCAGCGTGTCCAGACCATTGTCGAACTCATGGTTGCCGAGGCACGCGGCGTCATAACCCATCCTGTTCATGGCATCTATCTCCACACGACCGTGGTAGAAATTGAAATAGGGCGTGCCCTGACTGAAATCACCGGCATCGAGCAGAAGCAGGTTTCGGTCTTTCTGACGCTCCTGCTTGATGAGACCCATGCGCCGTGCATAACCGCCTTTACCGTCCGAACGGGGCTCCACCTGCGAGTGGGTGTCGTTGGTGTGAAGGATAGTCAGATGGTCCTGAGGCGTGCAAGCCGCAAGACAGAGAAGAATGGATAGAGTAAAAAGAATATTTTTCATTGTTGGTATGCCGTTATATGCTTTATCGGATTGTCAGAACCTCTTCGCTATCTCCTCATCGGAGAGGAGGGATACGATGGTCTTTCCGTCCGCCGTGATGCGGTACTGCGGCAGCGCCAAGAGACGCGTGACAATATCGCGCATCTCCGCCTCGGAGAGGGTTCTGCCGGAGGGTATGGCGGTGCTCTCCGCCAGCGAATCGGCTATCTGCTCGCGCCATCCGGCTTGGGTGTCGGCGCCGCGCTCGCGCACCTGATGGAAGATTTGCTGCAGCACCGGTATCGGGGACCGGGTACCTAACTGTGCCGGTACGCCCTGCACAGAATAGCTGTCCGGGGAGAGTTGCTCAAGGTCAAAACCGATGGCGCGGAGGTCGGGCAGCAGTTGCTCTGCCAGCACCATCTCATCCTGCGGCAGGGTCAGCACTTCGGGGAAGAGCAGCTGCTGCATCGCGCCCTGCGTGTGCTCCAGCTGCTCCATGTATAACGCGCGTAATAGGAACGCATGCGCGCGATGCTGATGGATGAGCAGCAGACCGTTGACCTCCGGCACAAGGATATACTTGCCGCCGTACTGCCATACCGGTCTTTCCTGACCGATGCCCAGCTCCGTCTGTAGGGACGCTTCGTCATGAAAGGATGACGGGATGACGTCATTACGGGTTTCCCGGATAACGTCATTACGGGTCTCCCCTCCGCCATAGAGGCTCTCCCATCCTTTCGGCGCCTTGTCCGGATAGACGGTCCCGCGCGTGCGGAAGGGGTTGTAATCAGGGTCCACCGTCACCTGCGGACGGCTGACGCTATGGTTCTGCGGCATGGGTATGTCGATACTGCCGCGTGTATCGAAATCGATAGTCGGCGAGAGGCTGAACTTGCCCAGCGCCTCGCGTACCGCCGCCATCAGGATTTGGAAGACCGTCTGTTCGTCGGCGAACTTGATTTCCGTCTTTGTCGGATGGATATTGACATCTATCGACTCGGGCGGTATATCAAAATAGATAAAGAAAGAAGGCTGGTAGTCGTTGGGTAGCATGCCGGAATAGGCGGTCTGCACCGCTTTGAGGAAATACGGATGGCGCATATACCGTCCGTTGACAAAGAAATACTGCTCCGCCTTCTTGGTCGCCGCTTCGGGTTTGACCACAAAGCCGCGTACCGACACCAGCTCCGTCTCTGTCTTCACCTCCACAAAGGCGGAGGTATAGGCATTGCGCTTGGGGTTGCCGAAGACCGCCTCTATACGCTGTTTCTCCGTGCCGGAAGGGAGCTCTAACAGTATCTCGTCGTTATGCACAAAGGTAAACGACACCTTGGGATAGACCAGCACGATATGGTAGAACTCCGTCAGGAGGTTGCGCAACTCGGTCTGGTCGGACTTGAGGAACTTACGGCGTACAGGTACGTTGAAGAAGAGACTGCTGACTTTGATGTTCGTGCCCACGGGACATGCGCAGGGCTCCTGCCGGATGACGTCGGAGCCGTGTATCTCCAACAGCGTGCCGGTCTCGTCCTCCTGACGGCGGGTGGTCATCTCTACCTGCGATACTGCGCAAATGCTGGCGAGTGCCTCGCCGCGGAAACCCATGGTGCGGAGGGTGAAGAGGTCCTGCGCCTCGCGTATCTTACTGGTAGCATGGCGTTCGAACGCCAAGCGGGCGTCTGTCTCACTCATACCCTTGCCGTCGTCAATGACCTGTATGAGTGTCCGTCCCGCATCGCGCACCAGCACTTGGATGCGGGTGGCTCCCGCATCGAGGCTGTTCTCCACCAACTCTTTCAGACAGGACGCAGGGCGTTGTATCACTTCGCCTGCCGCTATCTGGTTGGCTACGCTGTCCGGTAACAGATGAATGATGTCCATAACAATAAGATACTAAAGGGAACCTATTTCACTAGTCCGCTAGTCTACTAGTCAACTAGTCAACTAGTCCACTAGTCTACTGGTTTACTGGTTTACTATTCCGCCCTCTATAACAGCACATAAAACGTGAAGATGAGCAGCCCGAGCAGGACTATCCAGAAGACGAGGCGTGACTCTCTCTTTCTGCGGTGTTCGCTCATGTTCTTCTCATGCTCCTCACGGAAAGCCCCGTGATGAAGACGCGCAAGTTTTTTATCCTTGCGCGCCTCCTTGTCCTTATCGTAGTAAATGGGGCGGTAGTCCCACTCACGGGGTTTCTGTACTTTCGGAAAAAGTACTGACATTAACTCATTTACGATTTATTCATTTGCCATTTACCATTTACCATGTACCATTTGTCTTTTTCGCCGGACTGCCAAGTCACTTAATGACTAAATGTCCCAATAAATGACCAAATGGTAAATGACCAAATGGTAAATGGACAAATGGTAAATGATCCAATGGTAAATGACCCAATAGTACTTTATTTCACGATTGCTTTGAATGCCTCGTCCTCTGCAAACTTGGCGAACTCGATATCGTTGGCAGCACGTCCCTTGAGGGAAGCGTCCTTGGCGATAGCGGCTTTCAGACCTGCATAGACTGCATCTTTGTCATTGGTGCGTGCGCCTACGACAGCTTTCAGATAATGGGTCGTAGCGTTCGGCTCTTTGATGGCAGCGAGGGTCTTGCTGGCAGCAGCATAGTCGCCGTCAAGAATCTGCTGAACGGCAGCGTTGTTGGTCAGGTTCTCGCCGTATGCTTTCTTGGCAGCTGCGTAGTCGCCTTTCTTGGTGTACAGTGTACCGAGAGCTGCGTTCAGGTTACCCTTCGTGCCTGCTGCCTTGCCCAGATACTCCTCCGCCTTGGCGAGGTCGTTCTCTGCCATAGCAGCCACACCTGCGTTGAAGTTCACGTCCGGGTCGTTCGGCTGGATGTCCAGAGCCTTGGCATAGCAGCGGCGTGCCTCTGCGGTGTTGCCCTCCTCGAAATAGAGCTGACCGAGGCTGTTCCATGCGCGATAGTCGTTATAGAGGTCGGCAGCCTTCTGGTAGAGGGCTTTCTTCTCCTTGGCGTCGTTGGTCAGCGTAGCGGCATAGAGCAGCTCATCCACGCTCAGTTGCTTCGGGTCGTTCTTGGCAATCTCTTTGATTTCGTCATCGCTCTTGCCGATGAGGTCGGTGGTCAGGATGAGACGGCTGCGACGGAGAGCAGGCAGAATCTCCTCGGCGATAGTGCCATAGACGGCGCTGAGGTTCTTGATCTGTGCCTCACGCTCCTCGGGGTCACTGTACATGGAGAGAACACGGAGAACGAGGTCTTTGTCACGCATGTTGCTGTTCTCCATAGCTTTCTGGAAACCTGCCCAGTCCTCTGCGGTGATGTTGGACTCGATTTCTGCGTTCACTTTGTTCTTCTTGAGGTCGCGTTTGAGGAAGTCCTGAGCGGCTTTCTGACGGTTCTTGGCGAGGTTCTCGTTGAGAGCCAGACCGCCATCCGGAGATGCATAACCGGCTACTTCCAGTTTGTTGATAGCTTTGCGCTCGTTTTTGTTGGCGTCCTTGATAGCAGCCTGCAGCGCTTTCACAGCGTCCGACTTGGTCTCCGACGAACGGAGGTCTGCACGCTGGATGAGGAACTTGATGTCAGCCTCGGTGGTCTCTTGGATGATACGCTGGAACTTGTCCGGAGTAGCAGCCGTGGGGTTGTCCTGAGCCTCAGCCAGCTCGTCTGTAGCCAGCACGCCGTCAGCCACCTTCAGGTCAGGAATCTCATACACTTTCTTGCCGATCTTGCCCTCGAAACGCAGATAGAGTTCTGATTTGCGCATCTCGGGAACATAGTCGAACGAGCAGCTCTGGGTATATTTGCCGCCCTTCTTGTAGTTGACCGTCTTGCCGTTCTCTTTGGCTTTCTCGCCCACGTAGGTCACAGGCTCGCCCAGCACTTCCTTGCCGTCAAACTTCAGCACGGGAGTAACCACGAGAACACCCTTCTTGGCGAATTTCTTCACGGGGAAGGTACCGGTAATCTCTGCATTGACCTTGTCGCCCACTTTCTCCAGCGGGTTCGGGTTTACAGACAATTCTTCGGGACTCGGCAACTGTTTGTTGCACGATGCCAACATTACTGCAGCAGCAATGAGGCCAAAAAATAAACCTTTCTTCATATGCATAAAAATTGTTAGAATGGATTGCATAACTGTTGTTTCTGTATTAATTTCTGCATTATTTCTGCATTATTTCTGCATTGTTCATGCGGATTTGTCCCGCAATTCGGCTGCAAATTTACTGCTTTTTTTTGATATATGCAAGCAAAAGAAAAAAAAATACATTTTTTTCTGCATTTTTTGTCTTTACTTACTTTTAGGATTTTTTTCTTTTTCGAGGATTTCCAGCATTTGTGCCGGAGTGACTACACGGGTTGTTGTAGGGAAATGCTTCAGATTACCGGTAACAAGGAAAGAATCCTCTTCCGAAAGCATCACTTCATAGAACACACGGTCGCTCTCATCTATAAACAGGTTTCTAAACTCTGTCCGCTCGGTATAAATACCATTTACGCGGAGGAAACTGAACAATGTATCTAATTCCAAAGGGCTTATTCGGAACTGTTTGCGGGACAAAACTTCGTTATACTCCGCCCATATCTCATCGTTGTACAACGGGATTATCTTCCCGTTTAACATATTTGTAACCACTTTTGAAGTAGCGGACTCAATGTTATGCGTCATATACGCAGACACAAAGACGTTTGTGTCAATTACTGCATAAACCATAGTCAGGCAGATTGTTTTTGTAATTGCAGTTCGCGCTCTTTGCGCTCACGGCGTGCAGCACGAATCTCTTCGTTTATCTCCTCAAGTGTCATCTCAGGACGGTCTGAACGGTCAGCCGTATAAAATGCCTCCAGAGCGCGTTGGGCTACGGAGTCCTCGTCGGCGCGGATGGTAAACGGGATGGCGCGTGTACGTACTACCGCATTGACAAACACATTGATAGCGGCGTTCGCACTCATGCCGAACTGCTCGCAAAGCGCATCAAACTGCGCTTTTACCTGATTGTCCAAACGGACTGTCATTGCTGTCTGTGCCATAGTTTTAATGTCGTTTTGATTGCTTATTGATATCTATTCGGCTGCAAATTTACTGCTTTTTTTTGATATATGCAAGCAAAAGACAAAAAAATGTATTTTTTCCTGCATTTTTTGTCTATACTCCTCCATTCCCCGTCCATTCCCCTTCCATCCCGCCGGGAACACATCTCATTCGCATTACGTACGTCACCGTACCCCCGCTATACTGTTTATTCATTCGTTTATTGTGCTGTTTGAGAGACAGCGTACTTCGTTTATTGTGTCGGGATTTAATCCCGACTATAATTTTCTTTAATTTTGGGTAATTTTTGACTTACTCTCCCCCTTACAGAGGGGGGCGGGGGTGTCTTGTTTTGCGGGTTTATTGCCTTTGGTGTTTGCAAGCTCGTAGAGGTGTATGTTTGGATGGTTGTGTGGCTGGGATGCTTGCATACCAAGACACACAGACAGCCAAACATACGTTTGTCCGCAGGGCTGCAAACAACGAAGGGGTTTTATATGTTTTTTCGAAAAAGAACCAATTCGCCAAGCACCCTGCGTAGTGGTTACGCAATGGTATCGGAATAGTATTTCAGGAGGAGGGTATCAGGAAGTCATTACATAGTCATTAAATGTTCTTTTTCGGAAACGTAAGCGTCACCTATGCGAGTCGTATGCAACACCTATGCGATGCCTATGCAATAATGTCTAATTTCTCTGTTAGGTATTCTTGATGTACCTTCTCCTATTCTTCGTCAGAAAGAAATACTGTCCGAGACTGAAGCCTAATTCCATCAGCGGATAAGAAATAGCAGCAAAGTCGTTATCTTCTTTCTGAGGACGGTTAAGGAGCACCAACAAATCCCAGTCGGAGTCCGTGCGGTTGTCTCCTCTCGCACGCGAACCGTACAATAAGGACTTCTTTCCCGACTGCTTGTATCTTTGACAATATTTTGCTTCTGTCAGCTGCCATCAGACATGATTTATTGAAGAGAAGCGAGGTATTGCTCAGCGGTCATGACAGGAAGTTTGGAGTAGATGAAGTCTTTTCCGTTACGAGTGATGATTACATCTGCTTTTCTAGTCAAAGCCGAAAAATATTGCAAGGCATCTTCGAAATCATCAAACGGTGACCGGATAGCTTGTTGCACAACCTCTGCATCTACGCGTGTAGGAGTACAGATTTGACAGAACAAATCCAAACTTTCTTTAATCTCTTTGCTGCTCAATTTCCGTGTCTCCATAATATATGAAGCGGTAGCAAGAGATAATGAGGAACAATACAACTCCATCATTCCCTTATCCGCCAAACTAAACAACCTCAAAGCGTCATCAAACCATGGATACCGTTCGCAGAGCAAATCTATGGCTATATTTGTGTCAATAAATACCTTTTTCATTTGTATTTCT
Source organism: Paludibacteraceae bacterium (assembly GCA_017448345.1). GTDB lineage: Bacteria > Bacteroidota > Bacteroidia > Bacteroidales > Paludibacteraceae > Colicola. The sequence continues at coordinate 10,515 of JAFSLP010000003.1, forward strand.
CTGTTAGGTATTCTTGATGGATCTTCTCCAATTCTTCATCAGAAACATACCATGGTTTACCTCGTTTGAAGCGCATAACTCTCGGAGTAATCTCAATGGGCTGTTGAACCGTTGTTTGCTCTGCAATCTCTTCTTTGCGGATAAACCACTCCAGATAATGCTCGATGACAGTATTCAGGTTCCGCCCTTGCCGTTCCGCATACATCTGTGCCGTGTTATATAAATTCGGGTTAATTGTGATTTGCATAATAGCCTCCTTTCTGTAAATCTGTCGCAAAGATACGCTTTTTTTTTGAAAGTACCAAATTTATAAGCAATAATATTAACTTTTATGTTGTTTTGCAGATGTTTTGCAGATTTCTTTTGGCAAAAACGAAAGGAGCCTCGCACAAGGCAAGGCTCCTGACTATCGGATGAATAGAGGGGTTAGAGTACTGCAGCAGCATGTTTGGGAAGTTTTATCTTGCGTAATACATTACCGCTTTGAGGGGATGTAGTCATAATTAGATCATCATCAAGCGCAACGGCAATCTTCGCCAAGGTTGCCATTGTCAGGTTATGTGTGCCGGAAAGCCATCTGCTTATTTCCGTTTCGGTCTTCCCTAACCGTACTGCCAGATCTTTTTGTGACATTCCTTTCTGCTCCAACAGATCATAGATACGATTAGCAATCATGACCTGCATGTCCACTTGTTTTTGTATTTCCGGTGTAAGGTATCTTTTCCGCACCTCATCCATAATCGGGTTAGTCATAATTACCTCCTTTGTTAATCGTTAATATAAAAGGTTAGTGTTCCGTGCAATTGTGTACCCCTTACTACAATTTCCTTGCGGTTCTCACGCTGACGAACTTCGAAATCTATTTTCTGTAAGGTCTCCACACACTTATTCAAGTACGGATCTTCCTGATAAGTCTGTGTTTCTTTTATGCCTCCGTTTCCCAAAATAAGCACTTTGCTGCTAATGCACAAACAATACAACCGCAGCCGTGAAGATTCCAGATAAGCAGGAAGTGCATGAACTCGGTCAGATGGTCGTCCTTCAAATCGGAAATAACGGTCTTCTACCCCCATCCGTTTGATTACCTCCAAACGCCCCATGATAACACCGAGATCCTCTCCGTATTCTGTATTGTCCATGAATGCGAGCAGAAACTTTTCGAATTCCGAATATTCTTCTCCGCTAAACAAAGGAGAGTAGATACTAACCTTATCTCCTGACTCCAGTAGTTTTAGTAATAAATCGCGTCGCATTGTATGTTTTCAAATGTGGCTGCAAAGATACGCTTTTTTTTTGAAAGTACCAAATTTATGAGCAATAAAATTAACTTTTATGTTTATTTTGCAGATTTTGCAGATTTCTTTTGGCAAAAACGAAAGGAGCCTCGCACAAGGCAAGGCTCCTGACTATCGGATGAATAGAGGGGGTTAGACGATTTCTATAAGTTCGCCATTGGCATCGCCTGTACCTTTGAAACCGCCACCGCTTACGTTACCCGACATAAGCATGTGCGATGTTTTGCAATCCGTGATTTGCGTAATTGGACTATTGTATGTTTTCATAATTGTAGAATTTTTATGGTTATGGTTTACTTAATCAATTGTCCTTGTACATTGTATGTCTTGCCGTCACGAAGAATCAGCAGTTGACCGTCACGGATGACTTTTGTACATTGTATATCACTCTGTACATCACTGATGCCCGTAGCCACTTCTGTCTCCTGACTGTTGAAGACAACCCTTGCACGCATGCCTAACGATTGCGGCGGGAAATTGAGCACGAAATATCCGCGCAGGGCCTTCATTTGCTGTTCATCGCTCAGAGTCTGGACATCATACAGATACTGGTCGCTGCCGAGTACATATGCATTCGGGATGGTTTTCAAAGCACTTCCTGTTGTCGGAGCATAGATGCCATGGTACTCAGCAAGTCCGTCTGCGGGTACAGTAGCATGGAGGTCTTTGCTGACAGTTACATTCTCGAAAATGGCATTTGTGACATCGGCACTCGGCGTATAGAGATACGGTACACCGGCTTCAATAGCCTCAGCATCTACGAAATTGACACGCAAATCTTTGTTTTCCTTCACATAAGTGTTGCTCAGCTTGGTCAGTTTGCCCGGCAGTTTCGCTGCTGTCTGTGCTGCATCTGCATCGAACGGCAGAACCAGCGTGTAGAGGTTGTCGGCAACAAAGGAACGGTTGACAATACTTAAATTTACATTTTGACCATCAAACGGTTCGATGATTGCAGTATTATCATCAGCATTTTCATCTAATGTCATTATCTTCAAAGCTGCATTCTCTGTGCCTACCAGATAGGTGAAATCAAATGTTTCTCTGTAGAGAGCACTTCTGAAATCCCACATACAGTTTAATAATACGTTATCTTCGTAGGTGCCTGTTGTGGTATAAGAAGCGGTATGTTCTGCGCCATAACCTTCCAACTGATGGTCTGTTCCGTTGATCTTTATGAATGCCACAAAACCTATCACATTCTTGTCCGTAGTCATAGTGAATGTGAGTTTCTGATCAACAGAACGGGTGATAGCATAGGTGAATACTGTTGGTCCTTCTTGCGGGGAGACAAACTCATATCCATGCCATGTGGCTTCTGTGATAGAAGAAACAACATTCACATTGCAGGTGGCATATACAGAGTTGTCACTTGTCAGTTTAGCAGTAATGGTTGTATTTCCATCCGCTACGCCGGTTACTACGCCATTGGCAACTGTAGCAACTGAAGGATTGGATGTCTCCCAAGTCAATTCATTGTCGGAAGCATAGACAGGGGTGAAGGTCGGTGTTAATGTCAGTGTATGATCTATCAGCAGTTTTGCCGAGCTTTGACTCAATGCGATAGCGGTCACCGAAACATTATCATCGCATTGACTTTCAAACTCGATATTAGTCAGTTTCGGGAAGAATGCTTCGTCATAGGTAGTAAAATCTTTGACTGTAACATATGTATATCCACTTGCCATTATGGGCGCAGCAGAAGATGTGATAGTTCCCGTTAATGTATGATCGTTGTCTGACAGAACTCCTGTATTACGCATGGAATAAACGGTATTATTTCCGTTAATATAGAAATCAGCACCTCCAAAATTATTAAGCCGTTCCTCTGATTTCACAATAAGTTGATAGGTATTTTCCCCTGTTTTCTTAAATGTAAAGTATGCGGAATGTACTCCATCTCCTCTGTCTGTAGATTGAAGCAAGGTATTGCAATATACAGTACCCAATGCACGGAAGTTAGCTGTGAGATCCATATTAGTCTCAACATTAGTGGTAAAGGTAGCGTGTGTTTCGCCGTTTGACCAGTTCACGAATACATATCCCTCATTCGCCTCTGCACTGAACTCGACTTCTGAACCAGTTGTAACATTTGTTACAGCGACACCGCTTTGTTTAACTGTTGCAGATCCCATAAGTTCATCGTTGGGAGTCGCTGAAACGGATTTAGTCGGAGTAGAGGCTAATGTGCCAAATGCCTGGAAGTCATATATCTTCATACCCCAACCATTCTCACGAAGAGCAGAAGCCTTTACGCGGATATATCGACCTGTCTCATTAATCGGATAGAACTGATAATTATGGTCTTGAGCTGTACCAATCTCCGGCCAACCGGATTTGGTAGCCGCATCTGTCCAATCAGTGCCATTAGCAGACACTTGAATTGCGTGTTCTGTCGGGCAAGCTCCTTCCCACTTGATAATCACCAATGAAAGGTCATAAGTATCTTCCAAATCTACTTTCCACCACATGTCTGCAACTGCTTGATTTGGACCAAGAGACCACTCTGTTCCTAAATCATTATCGTTAGCACGAGAAACCGGATTTTCATTTGCTCCAGCTGCAGCCGGTTTATTCAAAGCGAGGTTGGCACTAATGGTATTTTCTACTACGGCAGTCGCAGATTTATCAAAGCATGTGGCAGTAATAGTTACTTCACCTACTGCATTTGCCGTATAGTGACCATTTGCATCAATCGAGCCCTTTTCTGCCGGAGAAACAGAATATGTTATTGTTTGGCCATCCATTAGCTCCTCATATTGGTCACGAGCAACAGCAGTAATATCTATACTCTGCCCTACAGCGCATACCGTTTTGCGCTTCGGAGAAGTAATAACAACATCTGTCAGGATTGAAGTCTCTGCTTCCAATACTTCAAACTCATAGAATGAAAAACCGTATCCATTACCATTCTCTGTACCAACAAACTTCACATAGCGGAAATTATAAGTTTGGTCCAAATCAATAACCTGTTTATAATTGTTGGGGTTGTCTAATGTTTGGCTGGTTATTGTTTTGAGAATAGTATAGTTTTCATCATCATTGGAACCCTGGATTGTGAACGATTTTGCATACGAAAATTCCCATGTAATATTTACACGGTTGAAACTCTGGGCGGTTCCGTAATCCATTTTCCACCATTGTTCTCCTGTACTTGCCGCTTGCCAACGGGTATTTGTCTTTCCATCTACCCCCTTGAATGGGATAAGGTCTCCGTTTGTAGAAGAAGCCGTAGCCGGACTATACTCGATAAGAGACAAGTCGCTGATGGTAATATTAGTATTTTCACCAACCCAGCCGAAATCAAAGACCATAATCTTATTATTGTCTGGTTGTCCCGAGAATACTTTTTCGTATTGGAACGGTGTATTGGCTGTTAAGTCAATGGACTGGTTTTCATAAACGCATTCTTTATTATCATCTGTTTTAAATGTAATACCACCACAATCTTTATCAGCGGTCAGAGTAAAAGCCACCTTATATGCTTTTGTGTTTTCAAAAGCAATTAGGTGCTGAAACTTGACTTGGCGGCTCCATTGTCCACCTCCATGTGATGCAATATTGACATCAAAATCATCCTCATTGGGTACAGCACTTACTTGACCGGAAACGAAATTGATTGAAAACGCAGCCGGCTCAACCGAAGGAGCATCTTTCTCGATGATAGAGATTTCGGAGATAGTGATAATAGTGCCTACGGGAGCATAGCCAAAGTCAAGCAAGAACTTTCGTGAACCATTGGCGGTTCCTGCAACATCAGTTTTAGTATATACATAGTCCTCATTGGCAGGAATAGCAATGTCGGATACCGCTAACATTTCATTGTCCCCCCTTTTATCGTTCGGTTTGAATGAAACATTATTTACAGCGTTGTTTGAATGGAATTTAATGGAGAAATCGTAATATTTGTTAGCTGCGAAATCAAAGTCCAATGTCAATGATACTTGTGCATGCCATTGTGCTCCTTTTGTTTCATTAATATTCACAGTTATTACACCATCAGTACATGTTGCAGTACTATTATTTTCTTGCTGCCATTGAGGAATAGCGAACCAACTATCACATGCATCATAGTTTGCAGCTATGAATTTCTCTCCTTCTACTGCGGGTTCTGGAGTCGGGTCTACGGGATCATCTCCGGCACTGGCACAAGAAGCAGGCCATTCAAAAGTTTGGTTCTGAATAGCAGTAAATTGCTTTTCCCCTTCTATATTTAGATATAGTGGATTATAAAATACAGGGGCATAACCTCCTGTGGAAGTTAAGGTGACAGTAAGTGTCTTTGTTTCGTTATCGAAACTTACGAAATCGTCGGACATTTGAACCTGCAGATTTGTTCCTGCATCATTGACGTGGCAATAATTACCTGCACCTATAAGCCCAGAAAATTTATCTCCACCTACGATTTCCATCACATACTTATCAGTTTCTGGATTCGTACATGTGATTGTTACCGTAGTGACACCGTCTGTCGCAGTTATCGTCTCTCCGCAATACTGCGTTGCCCATCCCATAACGCTCACGCATAGGAGCGCGAAAAGAAAAGTTAATTTTCTCATGGTTTTAAAAATTTAAGTTAATTATTGTTTGTTGTTATTTTCGTTGTCGGTCCGAGGGGTCGGAGTTAATCGGAATTTATCCGAGAGTATCCGAAATTATCCGAATCTATCGGAGTATATCCGGATTATCCGGGTTATCCGGACTAACCGAAATTATTCGGAGGAGCGGAGTTAGTAGCCTCTGTGTTTTCTGCGGGCGGCGGAGAGTTCCTCCTTGATGCCGCCGTTCTCCAGAAACAGGCGTTTCTCACGTTCTATCAGTCCTTCAATCATCGGCAGATATTGGTGTATCAGCGTCAGGGCGATGTTAGCCGTAGTCTCGTCATTACGCTGCTTGACGGCTTCCTGATATTCCTTGGGGTCGGAATGGGTCTTGCAGTAGTTTCTCGTTTGTTTGCTCCGTTCGTCCTCCAAGTCCCAGTGTTCCAGTCCCCGGGTCAGCAGGTAGTCTTCATAATCCACTTTCAGTTCGTGCATGCTTCCCCGTGCGGTGTTGAGGAGCTTGAGCTGCATCTCTTTGGAGGTGTCTCCGTCCACCATTCCTTCGGCTATGTTCTGCTTGCCGCTGCGGGCAGCCTGAATCATCTGGTCTATGGTACGGTCACCTTTCGGCAGATAAGTCTGTGCGAAATAGTATGTGATGGCATAGATGCACGTTGCGACTTTATAGACCGTCAAGCCTTCGTAGCGGTTGGAGAGGGGAACAAATGTGTTATCGCGGGGTTGCATACTATTCGGAGATTATCGGAGTTAATCAGAGTTAATCGGAATTTATCGGAGCGTATCGGAGTATCCAATTTATCCGGGAGTATCGGAAATTGTCAGAAATTTACTGTGTATTTTTCTTATGGTATATTATTTGTTCCAAATATCTTACGACAAATCTGTCTATCTGTACAACAAAACTGCCTGCAAAGATAGTGCTTTTTTTTCGTACCACCAAATTTTTTAATGAAAAAATAACTATTATTTTATTTTTTTTCAGGAACGCTTGCATATATCGTTTTTTTGTAGTACCTTTGCACCCGATTTTGTGCAGGTGGCAACCCGGCACACACAAAAACGAAAGAACCATGTCCGTTGAGATACGCCCCATCCATACCAAACACGAACTGAAACAATTCATTCAGTTCGCCAATGATTTGTATGCGGACTGCCCATACTATTGTCCGCCGCTTTTCTTCGACGAGATGAACTGTTTCGATGCGGAGAAGAACCCCGCGCTGGAGGTATGCGAGTACCAGCTGTGGATGGCATACCGCGAGGGCAAGCCCGTAGGCCGTGTGGCAGGTATCATCAACCGCCGCGCCAACGAGAAATGGGGCGTGAAGCATGTGCGTTTCGGGTGGTTTGACTTCATTGACGACATGGAGGTGAGCAAAGCGTTGCTCGACACCGTGGCGGCATGGGGCATCGAACGCGGCATGGACGGACTGAACGGTCCTGTGGGATTCACGGATTTCGACCACGAAGGTCTGCTGTTAAAGGGGTATGAATACCTTGCGCCGATGGCATCGCTGTACAACCATCCGTATTACGTGAAGCACGTGGAGGCGTATGGTCTGGTGAAAGAGGCGGACTGGCTGGAGTTCCAAGTGCATCCGCCGAAGACATGCCCGGAGAGGCTGGAGAGGATAGCTGACATCGTGAAACAGCGCTCGCACGTACGCGTGGATAAAGTAAAGAACTCGCGCGAGCTCGTGCGCAAATACGGCATCCAGTACATGGACGTGATAGACACCGCCTACCAGAAGCTCTATAACTTCCAGCCGATGACCGACCAGCAGAAGAAATACTACATGCAGATGTATTTCCCGATACTGAACTTCGACTTCGTGACGCTGGTGGTGAACGAGGAGAACGAGATAGTGGGAGTGGGCTTGGGCATGCCGGACATCAGCGAGGCGCTGCGCAAATGCGGCGGGAAGCTGTTCCCCTTCGGGTGGTATTATCTGATTAAAGCGCTGAAAGCGAAGAAGATGGACGCGTTCAACCTGCTGCTGATAGCCATCCGTCCGGATTATCAGGACAAAGGCATCAACGCGCTGTTCTTCCAAGACCAGATACCGTATTTCAACCAATACGAGGTCAAACGCATCGAGACGACATCGATTCTTGAGACGAACACCAAGAATATAGCGAACTTCACCCAGTTCGACCACAAACAGCACAAGCGCCGTCGTGCGTATATCAAACAGATAGGCGGTGAAAACGGACAAGACATATAAGTCGGCATTGGAACGCCTGTCGGGTTATATCCGGGCAAACGGCATGCGTCCGTCGGCTGTGCGGAGGATGATTTTGGAACAAGTGTGCGCCTTGCCGCAACCCTTCACCGCCGAGCAGCTGGCGAAAGCGTGCGCGGAACAGCGCATCTCGGTGGGTTCCGTCTATAACGCCCTCAACCTGTTCGTGACGGCGCGTATCCTGCACGCCAGCGTCCGCCAGCGCGGCAGAGCCGCCACCGAATACGAACTGATGACCGACAACACCATGCGGATGCAGGTCATCTGCCAGAAATGCGGACGAAAGACCGATTTCAACGACAAAGCCATCGCACGGCTGATACAGGAACGCAAGTACTCCAACTTCAACCTGCAGCATTTCTCGCTCATCGTGTACGGCGAATGCAAGGTGTGCAGGAGGAGAGTCGCCAAAGCGACGTTAAACAGTTAAAATGGTTCGCTGGCGCGAACGTTAAAGAATTAAGATGACAGCATCGACATTATATTGGATTATTTTTATCGGTATAGCCCTTGCCAGTTGGCTGGTGTCGGCATCGCTGGAGCGTAAGTTCAAGCGTTATTCCGCCGAGCCGCTGTCCATGACGGGACGCGATGTGGCGGAGAAAATGCTGCACGACCACGGCATCTACGATGTGGAGATCACCTGCATCGAGGGGCAGCTGACCGACCATTATAATCCTGCCACGAAGACGGTCAACCTGTCCAAAGAGGTGTATCAGGGCGCCAATGTAGCGGCAGCGGCAGTAGCGGCTCATGAGTGCGGCCACGCCGTGCAGCATGCCCATGAATATGCGCCACTGAAGATGCGCTCGGCATTGGTTCCCGCCGTATCGTTCGCCAGCCGATGGATGACATGGATACTGCTGATCGGCATGCTGACCATCAACACCTTCCCGCAGCTGCTTGCCATCGGTGTAGGTCTGTTCGCCGTCACAACGCTGTTCGCGTTCATCACGCTGCCGGTGGAGGTGAACGCCAGCCAGCGCGCCGTGAACTGGCTGCAGGAAGCCGGCATCACCGACCGCGAGACAACAGCCATGGCAAGCGATGCACTCCATAGCGCCGCCTATACGTATGTGGTAGCCGCACTCTCGTCACTCGCCACCCTGATATATTACGTGCTGATATTGATGGGAGGAAGGAGAGAGTGAGAAATAATTAAGAATTAAGAATTAATATCTGTTAAGTAAATCCCTTCGGGATGTGAAACGCAGTTTCGCAGACCGAATGGGGTCCCCGACGAACGCTAACGCAGCGCGTTCGGTGGGGAGAGCGGAGGCATCGGTTGCCCGTTCATTAAGCGGAGCGGTATGAACAATGCACACCGATTGCCGAACGCGATAAGGCCCCGTAGCTCAATTGAATAGAGTGTCAGATTCCGGTTCTGAAGGTTCTGGGTTTGAGCCCCAGCGGGGTCACAAAAGCACTGCAAGTCAATCTTGTGGTGCTTTTGCTATCGGAGAGTATCGGAATTTATCCGAGTTTTTCGGAGAGAATCCGAGAGAATCCGAGAGTATCCGAATTTATCCGAGAGAATCGGATAGAATAGAATCAGAGCAGCCGTTCGGCTACTCTGTCCAGTTGCGGAGGATGGGATCGAACCACCGACCTTCAGGTTATGAGCCTGACGAGCTACCACTGCTCTACTCCGCGCCACGTCGCTTGTTATGCCGATTAAAACGCAAGCGAAGCGATGTTTTAATCGGAGAGGAGGATTTGAGATAATCACACGAGTTGCAGAGCAACGAAGTCATTAATCTCCAAATCCGACGACAAAGGTACTGCTTTTTTTTGACATATGCAAATATTTGGGCATTTTTCTTCGTTTTTTCTGTTTTTTGTGTCCAAAAATGGCGTTTTACGGCTCTTCCATCAGTATTTCCGTGTTGTCTGTTTCCATCAGGTCCGCTTCTATGAAACGATGATAATACCGCCTGACGGTTCCCTTGCTGACATGAATCAAGGCGCTGATTTTATTGAGCGACACCCCTTCGCTGACCATCTGCCGGATGAGCGCATCCTGTTCGTGTATCTTGTAGAACTTCTGCTGCTGGAGAGCGCCTTTGGGTCTTCCCACCGCTCTTCCTTCCGCCCGCACTCTCGCCAAGGCTTCTTTGGTGCGCATGGAGATGAGGTTGCGCTCTATCTCCGCCGAGAGCCCGAACGCAAACGCCAGCACTTTGGACTGGATGTCATCGCCGAGGCGGTAGTTGTCCTTGATAGTCCAGACACGGCATTCTTTTTTCATGCAGACAGAGAGAATCTCCATAATCATGAAAAGTGTTCTGCCGAGGCGTGACAACTCCGTGCAGATGATTGTGTCTCCCTTTTTCACCTTCTGGAGCAGCGCACCCAGACGGCGTTTCTTATATGCTTTGGTGCCGCTGATGGTCTCCTCTATCCATCCGTTGATACTGAGGTTATTCACTTTGCAGAAACGCTCAATCTCAAACCGCTGGTTCTCGACGGTCTGCTTGTCGGAACTTACGCGTATATATCCATAAACCATGGTCAAAGATACGAAAAATAATTGAATTTCAACAATTACACATGATTTTTTTGCATATTTCGCTCTTTTTTTGTACCTTTGCACCGTAAATTATTGGTTTCAATGAAAAAATACATTATCATGGCGGAAGAGGGCGAGAAGTCTCTGTTAGAGAAAGCCCGCGCCGAACTGGGTCTGGATTTGAGCGACGCCACCCTCGTATATACGGGCGTGGGCGCGATAAATATAATAAGGAGCCTTCAGGGTCTGGACCGTGAGGCGGAGCTGTATAACATCGGTTATGCAGGCAGCGCGAACTTCGACTTGGGCACATGGGTGGAGGTCACGGAGGTGCGTCTGAACCATCCGAACGTGACCTATGAGGAGCCGGTCCTGACGTTATGTACGAGGGACGATATACGATGTACGAAGGCCGTCTGTTACTCCAACTGCGATTTTGTGCTGGCGTCGGAGTACCGGGACTGTGTCTTTGACATGGAACTCGCCTTCATCGCCGCCTTGGGCTTCACCCACCTGCACAGCCTGAAGTATGTGAGCGACAACCTGAGTCTGCATAGTTATCACGAACTGACACACGGAGTGGAATAATTCGTAATTCGTAATTCGTAATTCGTAATTTATATGACTACTGTCATTTTGAAACCGCATAAAGAGGAGTCGCTGAAACGGTTTCACCCGTGGGTGTTCAGCGGAGCGATAGCGCGTGTGGTGCTGGACGCATCCCATAAGGGCGATGCGCCGGTAGAGGGTGAGTTGGTATGCGTGCGTGCAAGCACCTGCAATGTATTGGGCGTGGGGCATTGGCAGGTAGGAAGTATTGCCGTACGCATGCTGACTTTTGGCGTAGAGACGCTGCCGGCGGATTTCTGGAGCGAACGTATCCGTGCGGCATACCGGGTGCGCCAAACGCTCGGACTGGCAGATGTACCAAGGGACGATGTACGATGTACGAAGGAGAACAACACCTTCCGGCTGGTGCATGGCGAAGGGGATTTTCTGCCGGGACTGATAGTCGATGTGTATGCCGACACGGCGGTCATTCAGGCGCACTCGGTGGGCATGCACCTGTGCCGGCAAGAGATAGCCGCAGCCGTGGTGGAGGTAGTGCCGCAGGTGCAGAACGTCTATTACAAGAGCGATGACACACTGCCGTTCAAAGCACCGATAGAGGGCGAGAAGACAGGATGGCTGGTCGAAACTTCGCTCAAAGACAAAAGCCGGAGTGACGAGTTCTGGTCCATAGAGAACGGTCTGGCGTTCCGCATCGACTGGCTGCGCGGTCAGAAGACCGGCTTCTTCATCGACCAGCGTGAGAACAGGGCGTTAGTGGAGCGTTATGCGGCAGGCAAAGAGGTGCTGAACATGTTCTGTTACACCGGCGGGTTCTCGCTTTATGCCTTGCGCGGCGGAGCGAAACACGTCGATTCGGTCGATGTGAGCCGGAAAGCGATAGACATCGTTGAAGCGAACGTACAACGCAATTTCCCCAATTGCACAAACCATCGTGCCATCACCGCAGACGCCTTCGAATTCCTGAATGGCAAAATAAATGACCAAATGGTAAATGACCAAATGGTAAATGGAAATGACCAAATGGTAAATGACCAAATGGTAAATGACCAAATGGTAAATGACCAAATGGTAAATGACTATGATCTCATCATCCTTGACCCGCCCGCTTTCGCCAAACACCGTGATGCCGTGAAAAACGCGCTTCGCGGCTACCAGCGTATCAACGCCAAGGCGATAGAGATGATCCGTCCGGGCGGCATCCTGTTCACCTTCTCCTGCTCGCAGGCGGTGGACAAAGAGGCGTTCCGTCTGGCGGTGTTCAGCGCTGCGGCACAGGTGGGACGCAAAGTGCGGATCCTGCACCAGCTGCACCAGCCGCAGGACCACCCGATAAACATCTACCACCCCGAAGGAGAGTATCTCAAGGGCTTGGTGCTGTACGTAGAATAGCCTCAGGCTATCTGCTGCAACATACACGCAACATACGCGCAACATACGCGCAAAGATTAAAAATGCCATATAGTAAGAAAGAGCAATGAAAATAGTATGTTTTGACACAGAGACGACCGGACTGGATGTGCAGAAAGAGCATATCATCCAGTTGTCGTTAGTGAAGGTAGAGACCGACAACTGGGAGGTACTGGACCAGCGTGACTGGTATATCCTGCCGGAAGGGGATTTCAGTATTCCTGCGGAGGCGGAGGCGGTACATCATATCAGCAAGGACTTTCTGCTGGAGCACGGCGTGGGACTGAGGAGCGTGCATGACGAGCTGCTGTCGTTCACGGCGGGATGCGACATGCTCAGTTACAACGGCAACGGGTATGACGCACCCATCCTGCATTATAACCTGAATCGTCTGGGTCTGGACTTCCCGTTCGAGGGGCGTATGTGGTACGACGCGCTGCTGCTGGAGCGCATCCACACGGAGGGCATGACCGACCCGGAGACAGGCGAGAAGGTGCATAACAACCTGACTGCGGCGTACACGCGTTATTACGGTCATCCGTTCGAGGGCGCGCATAACTCGCTGGACGATGTGCTGGCGACGATAGAGGTGTTCAAGGCGCAGGTGGCGGCTCACGGATGGGAATGGACACGGAGGGACGAGTTCGGATTCATCTCGTTCGACAGGTGGCTGGTCAAACGGGGGGACTATTACTACCTCAACCAAGGCGCACACAGGGGCGAAAGCATCGAATCGATGATGCGCATCGACCAAAGCTATCTGGACTGGATCACCGACAAATGCAAATGGACGGACGAACAGACAAGGCAAATCATCTTGGACAGGGGACAAAGGACAAGGGACAATGTACAAGAGAAACGGGACGAAGGAAACAGTCCTGTTTTGAACCCTTCAAGGGGTAAAAAACGAAGCAAAGGGAGCATTACAGAGGCTGATTTGAGTCTTTTTTGACAAAAAATAACAGATTTTTGCATAAATATTTGCGTATTTCATTTTTTTGTAGTACCTTTGTACCCGCTTTTCGGAAATAAACCATCCGCATGGTTCCCTCGGGACGTAAACCAGCGGAGCGTTTGCGGACCGAAAAGCGAGAACACGGCGAAAATTCACATGAGCGATAGTATCGCGAATCGTATTGAGCCGTAGTTCGCGCAACGGCCGGTTGGATGAGCGACTTAGTCAGCGGTCTGCAAAACCGTATAGAGCGGTTTGACTCCGCTACCGGCCTCTCGGAAAAAGTCACTCTGCAAGGGAGTGACTTTTTCGTTAAAAGGTCGCTGTAGCGACGTTATAGACTTAAAATGGTTGGCTGACGCAAACGTTAAATGGTACATGGACAACGTCATCAAAGATATTACCTCTCAGGAGTACAAGTACGGCTTCACGACGGATGTGGAGACGGAGGTGGTGCCGGCTGGTCTGAACGAGGACATCATACGGCTTATCTCCGCCAAGAAAGGCGAGCCGGACTGGCTGCTGGCATTCCGGCTGAAAGCCTTCCGCAAATGGCAGACGATGTCTGTGCCGACATGGGCACATCTCGACATTCCCGAGATAGATTTCCAAGCTATATCCTATTATGCCGCTCCAAAAACCAAGAAATCAAATGACCAAATGGTAAATGACCTTGACCCGGAGATTATGAAGACCTTCGACAAACTCGGTATCCCCTTGGAGGAACGTGCGGCGCTGGCGGGCAACATGGCGGTGGATGCCGTGATGGACTCGGTGAGCGTGAAGACCACCTTCCGCGAGACCTTGGCTCAGAAAGGTATCATCTTCTGCTCCATCAGCGAGGCGGTGCGCGAACACCCGGAGCTGGTGCAGGAATACTTGGGGTCGGTGGTGCCGCCGACCGATAATTTCTATGCGGCGCTGAACTCGGCAGTCTTCACCGACGGGTCGTTTGTGTATGTGCCCAAAGGGGTGCGGTGCCCGATGGAGCTGAGCACCTATTTCCGTATCAACGCAGGCAAGACCGGGCAGTTCGAACGGACGCTCCTGATAGCCGACGAGGGAGCCTACCTCAGTTACTTGGAGGGCTGTACGGCACCTATGCGCGACGAGAACCAGCTGCATGCCGCCATCGTGGAGATAGTGGTCCGAAAGGATGCCGAGGTCAAGTATTCGACCGTGCAGAACTGGTATCCGGGCGACAAGAACGGAAAGGGCGGCATCTATAACTTCGTCACCAAACGCGGCATCACCTATGAGAACGCACCCCTGAGCTGGACGCAGGTGGAGACTGGGTCCGCCATCACATGGAAATACCCCAGTTGCATCCTCCGCGGAGACAACTCCACGGCGGAGTTCTACTCCGTGGCGCTGACCAACAACTACCAGCAAGCCGACACGGGCACGAAGATGATTCATATCGGCAGGAACACCCGCAGCCGCATCATCAGCAAGGGCATCTCCGCCGGTCACAGCCAGAACGCCTACCGGGGTCTGGTCAAGATGGGCGTCCATGCCGATAATGCGCGCAACTACAGCCAGTGCGACAGCCTGCTGTTAGGCGACCTCTGCGGCGCGCACACCTTCCCGGACATGATTATATCCAACCCTACCGCCACCGTGGAGCATGAGGCTACGACCAGCAAAATCAACGAAGACCAGCTTTTCTACTGCCGCCAGCGCGGAATAGGAGTGGAGGATGCAGTGGGGCTGATTGTCAACGGATACGCCAAAGAGGTGATGGACAAACTGCCGATGGAGTTTGCCGTAGAGGCGCAGAAACTGCTGCAAGTCAACCTCGAAGGGTCTGTGGGATAACCGGTGGACCGGTACGCTATTCCGCTAATAATATACTCTCCGCTGATATTTTTTCTCCGATAAACTGAGATGCCGATTGCGCAAAGCGGTCGGCATTTTCTGTGGTCAGATAGGTGCATGTACCGCCCTGCGAGAGCTGCGAACGGTACTCCGGATGACGGCTGAGGTAGTCCTCTAAAGACGATGCGACGAGCGTGCCTTGCTCAACAATCCGAATACCCGGATGGGTTCGGAAATCTTCAAACCACTTGTCTATCTTTCCTTTGAGCAAAGGGTAATGCGTGCAGCCGAGGACCAGCGTGTCGATGAGAGGGTCCTTTTCTAATATCTGCCGCAGGTACTGGTCCACGAAATAATCGGCTCCGGGACGGGTATGCTCGCCGTTCTCGATGAGCGGCACCCACAGCGGACAGGACTGCTGGGTGACCACTAACTCCTTTGCACAGGGCACATGGTCATTTTGTACCTTTTGCAGCTCCAGCACATAACTCTCCGAACTGACGGTGGCAGGCGTGGCAAGGATGCCTACATGCCCTGTCTGCGTAAGGGCTGGCACAGCTTCCACGGTAGGACGGATGACACCCAAGACATTGACCATTTGGTCATTTACCATTTGGTCATTTGTCATTCGGGCATTTATCAGCGGCAGATCCCGCTGCTGGATGGTGCGCAGCGCCTTGGCGGACGCCGTGTTGCAGGCAAGGATGACCAGCGCGCACTCGTGCTCCAAGAGATAACGGACCGCCTGCAGCGTATAGCGGTAGATGACGTCGAACGAATGAGTGCCGTATGGCGCACGCGCGTTGTCGCCCAGATACAGATAGTCGTATCCGGGAAGAACCTTCCGTATCTCGCGAAGGATGGTCAGTCCGCCGTAGCCGCTGTCGAAGATACCGATTTTCTTGGTCTTTGAGCACATATAGTTGCCGTTTGCGACTGCAAAGATACTGCTTTTTGTGCAAATATGCAAATTTCTGTCATTCTTTTTTGGATATATCAAAATATTTTTGTACCTTTGCACCCGATTTTAATTATTCGTTCATCGTAAATCGTCAAATAATCGTGCCCTTGGGGCTAAGAAACCGTTAATTGCTTTATGTTGAAAAATATCCTTGCCATCACCGGCAAACCGGGTTTGTATAAGTTAATCAGCCGCGGCAATAACATGCTGATAGTAGAGAGTCTTGTGGACGGCAAACGTATGCCGACTTATGCGCGGGACAAGATTGTTGCGCTCAGTGATGTGTCCATGTTCACCAACGCCGATGATGTCACACTGAGCGAGGTGCTGACCAATGCCGGCAAGAAAGAGGGACTGAAAGCCGTTGCCATGGACCCGAAGAAGGCGTCCAATGACGAGTTACAGGCTTGGTTTGACGAGGTGCTGCCGGACTGGGACCGGGACCGCGTCTATCCTTCCGACATACGCAAACTCATACAATGGTATAACATCCTCATCCATGCAGGCATCACCGACTTCACCATTGAAGACGAAGCCCCGGAAGAGGAAAAAGAATAAGTGCTCTTACGAGCCATTATCGATAGCATAGAGTCTGTAGCGCCACGGAGTGCCCAGGAAGAATGGGATAACTCGGGCATGCAGATAGGTGACACAGGACGCGATATAGAGTCCGTCCTCTTGACCACAGACGTTACGCCGGAGGTGGTCAATGAAGCTGTTATGCTGGGGTGTCAGCTCATCGTCTCCCATCATCCTTTGCTTTTCCACGGTCTGAAGCAGATATGCGGCCAGAGTGCGCAGGCATGTGCTGTGGAGCAGGCGGTACGGCATGGCATAGCCGTCTATTCCGCACACACCTCGCTGGACTGCGTCCCCGGAGGTATCAACACACGCTTGGCGGACATGCTGGGCATCCGCGACTGCTGCATCCTTGTGCCTTCCGCACCGGATAGCACTACCGGTCTGGGTGTCATCGGCTCCCTGCCGCAACCCATGCCCTTTGAGACCTTCCTGCAACACGTACGAGACACCCTCCATACCACCTATATCCGCTATACCGCGCCGTGCAGGGAGACGGTGCAGCGGATTGCACTATGCGGAGGCAGCGGAGCGGAGTTCATAGGCGATGCGGTGGCGCAGGGGGCGGACGTCTTCCTCACTGCCGACTGCAAATACCATGAGTTTCAGGACGCAGAGGGCAGGATGGCACTGGTGGACATCGACCACTGGATATCCGAACGCCATGCCCGGGATATCTTCGCCGGCATTCTCCGCCCCTTGGGACTGACCGTACATATCAGCAAGGCGGACCGCACACCCGTACAGGTATATAACGAAACAACATAATATTAATCATTAATCCCTCTCACTCGGCATAGAGGGCATCCGCTAAATTACCAAATGGCTCAATGACCCAATAAATGACCAAATGGTAAATGACCAAATGGTAAATGAAGCGATTGCCGAACGCGACATGGCACGAACAAAAGAACTGACGGTAGAGGACCGTCTCAAAATCCTCTATGAACTGCAACAGGTTGACACCAAGATTGACAACCTCCGGACCCTTGCGGGAGAACTGCCCCAAGAAGTGAAAGATATGGCGGATGAGGTGGAAGGTCTCAAGACACGTCTGTCCAATATCGAGAATGAAATCAAAGAGTGCGAGACCCAGATCTCCGACCACCGCGTACGCTCCGAGAACGCCAATGCTTCCATCTCACGCTACAAAGAGCAGCAGAACAGCGTCCGTAACAACCGTGAGTTCGACAACCTCAACAAGGAAATCGAGTATCAGGAACTGGAGATTGAGGCAAGCCAGCGTAAAATCAAACACTACTCGGCGGAACTGGAAGCACGGCTCGCGGACAAAGCCAAGACCACCAAGGATATCGAGGAGCGTACCGTGGACCTCAACCAGAAACGTTCCGAGCTGGACCAGATCTTGGCGGAGACCAAGACAGAGACCGAGGCGCTCATCCTGCGTGCCGGTGAGCTGGAGAAGAAAGTGGACGAGCGTCTGCTGGCTGCCTTCAAGCGTATCCGCAAGAATGCACACAACGGACTGGCGGTAGTGAAAGTGGAGCGTGACTCTTGCGGCGGTTGCCACGCCAAGATTCCGGCACAGCGCCAACTCGACATCCGCACACGAAAGAAAATCATCGTTTGCGAGTTCTGCGGACGTATCCTTGTGGACCCGGATATGTAATCTTCTATCGCTTGGTATAGCGGTGAAGCCATACCAGCAGTACGCACACCGCTATCAGGCTCAGAACGCCTAACCACCATGTTGCGCCGGCACCTATCGTGTCGGCGTAATTCGTTTCTTCACCGCCGCCGAACAGATAATACGCCCCGATGGCTACGCTGTTGTTGGTGAAATGCATCAGCATCGGCACCCACAGGCTGCCCGTCCATACGAACACGTACCCGAAGAGTGCCCCCATCAGCATGCGCGGGATGAATCCGAAGAACTGCATATGGATGGCGGAGAACACGAACGCACTCACCCAGATTGCTACATGTACCCGTGCCTTTGTACCTTGTACTTCGTCCCTTTGTCCCTTGTATAGGATTTGCTGCAACGCTCCGCGGAAAGCCATCTCCTCGGAAATCGCGGGCATCAGAGCCATCAGACCGATATTGAGCACCATCTCCCACACGCTGTCCGCCGCAAGGAAACGCTCTATCAGTGCTGCTGCCGTCTCCTCCTGCATACGCAGTTTCTCTTCGAGAAGAGACAGACTCTCCGGCAGAACGATGCGGCTGTTGAGGTCCGCTAACAGGTTGATGGCGGGCACGCCGCACAGCATGACGGCTACCGCTAATACATACACCTGCCAGCCGGCACTCCTGTCAAGACCTAACCAGCGCAGCGGACGGTGCTCCGCATCCCACAGCCATGCGCACACTACGGGAGGAAGAAGAAAAGTGCAGACCGTCTGAAGCAGCTGAAGCCATTTGAGAGACGCTGTACTCTGGCTGCCGCCGCTCAGGACAAGCCATAAACCCATGCCGCACAGCGTCAGCACGGACATGACGAACAGCCACACAAGAAGATGGGTCAGTGTTTTTCGCATACCATTTTTCGTTATCGGCTGCAAAAGTACAAAAAAATTTGCACATGTCAAAATATTTTAGTAATTTTGCACGCAAAATAATTTCTTAACACATAATGAAGCATTTTAACGAATACAAAAGACTTGATTTGCCTGCGTTAAGCCGTGAGGTGTTGGCGCAGTGGGAGAAGGAACATCTGTTCGAGAAGAGTATTTCCACACGGGAGGGACATCCGCAGTTCCTCTTCTTTGAGGGGCCGCCCTCGGCTAACGGAATGCCGGGTATTCACCATGTCATGGCGCGTACTATCAAGGATACCTTCTGCCGGTTCAAGACTATGCAGGGCTATCAGGTCCGCCGCAAAGCAGGATGGGACACTCACGGACTGCCTGTCGAACTCGGCGTGGAGAAGAAGCTCGGTATCACCAAAGAGGATATCGGCAAGAAAATCTCCGTCGATGAATACAACGCCGCCTGTCGCCGCGAGGTCATGAAATACACACGCGAGTGGACCAACCTCACCAAGCAGATGGGCTACTGGGTGGACTTGGACGACCCTTATATCACCTACGATAACAAGTATATCGAGACCCTCTGGTATCTCCTCAAGGAGCTCTACAAGAAGGGCTATCTCTACAAGGGATATACCATCCAGCCCTACTCGCCTGCCGCCGGTACGGGGCTGAGTTCCCATGAACTCAACCAGCCCGGTTGTTACCGCGATGTCAAGGACCTCACATGCACCGCACGCTTCAAGGTCAAACCAAATGACCAAATGGTAAATGGTCAAATGGTAAATAGATTTATCATCGCATGGACGACTACACCATGGACGCTGCCAAGTAATACCGCCCTCTGTGTTGGTCCCAAGATTGACTACGTAGAAGTAGAGACCCCTGCCGGCGACCATATTATCCTCGCCGAGGCGCGGCTATCCGCTTATGTCAAAGAACTCTGCGGAACGGACGAGGAAGGCAAACCACTGGAACCGAAAATCGTCTGGAAGGGCAAAGGCGCCGACCTCGTCGGTCTGGAGTACGAACCCCTCTTCCCGTGGGTCAACCCCGGAGAAGGTGCGTTCCGCGTCATTCCCGGCGATTACGTCACCACGGAAGACGGTACGGGTATCGTGCACATCGCACCCACGTTCGGTGCCGATGACAAGAAAGTGGCGGATGCGGCTGGCGTACCCGGGCTATATATGCAGACCAAAGCCAACGGACCCCGGCCGATGGTGGACTTCACCGGTAAGTACTGGAATGTGGAGGACCTCGACCCGGAATGGTACAAAGCCAATGTCAACGATGAACTCTACCGCCGTTATGCCGGACGATGGGTCAAGAATGCCTATGACCCGCAGTTTACCGTCAACGGAAAGTATGACGAACTGGCTGCCGCAAAAGCCGAGTCGCTCGACCTACATCTATGCTTGGAGATGAAAGCCGACGGACGGCTCCTCCGCACGGAGAAACATGTCCACTCATACCCCCATTGCTGGCGGACCGACAAACCCGTCCTCTATTATCCGCTCGACAGCTGGTTCATCAAATCGACAATGGCGCGCGATGAGATGATTGCGCTCAACAAGACCATCAACTGGCAGCCCGAATCCACCGGTACTGGACGCTTCGGACAGTGGCTCAACAACCTCAATGACTGGAACCTCAGCCGCAGCCGCTACTGGGGTACACCCCTGCCCATCTGGCGTACCGAAGACGGCTCCGAGGAGATATGTATCGGCTCTATTGCCGAACTCTTCGCCGAGATAGACAAGTCCGTCAAGGCGGGTTTCATGACTTCCAACCCGTGGTCAAAACATGTGGTGGGCGATTACTCCAAAGCCAACTATGACCCATCCGTCATTGACCTGCACCGTCCTTATGTGGACGCTGTCATACTCGTCTCGCCCTCCGGCAAACCCATGAAGCGCGAACTGGACCTCATCGACGTGTGGTTTGACTCCGGCGCTATGCCCTATGCACAGAACCACTACCCCTTCGAGAACGCAGACCTGCCGCGCACTGCCGATTTCATATCCGAAGGCGTGGACCAGACACGCGGGTGGTTCTTCACCCTCCATGCTATACACACCATGATTGAGGGAACTGTGGCATACAGAAACGTCATCTCCAATGGTCTCGTCCTCGATAAGAACGGCAACAAGATGTCAAAACGCCTTGGCAATGCCGTGGACCCCTTCGGAGCGCTCGATACATACGGTGCCGACGCCGTACGATGGTATATGCTCACCAACTCCAGCCCGTGGGAGAACCTCAAGTTCGACCCGGAGGGCGTCGATGAGGTGCGCCGTAAGTTCTTCGGTACACTCTATAACACCTATTCGTTCTTTGCGCTCTACGCCAATGTGGACAACTGGCAGGCACCGGTTAATCACCCTTCAAACGGCTACCCTTCCGCTACCCTTGCGCTACCCTTGGACTATCCCGGGATGACGGAAATAGACCGTTGGATTCTCTCCAAGCTCAACTCCCTTGTCAAGGAAGTCACCGAAGCGTACGAAGCATACGAACCCACCAAAGCAGGACGCGCTGTCTCCGATTTTGTGCAGGACGACCTCTCCAACTGGTACGTGCGTCTCAACCGCAAGCGTTTCTGGGGAGGTGAGATGGATGCCGACAAACAGGCGGCATACACCACGCTCTATACCTGCCTCAAGACCGTGGCACAACTCATGGCGCCCAATGCACCCTTCTTTGCCGACAGGCTCTACAGAGACCTCACGGGAGAGACCGTGCACCTCAGCACGTGGCCCGTTGCTGACGAAGCGCTCATCAACAAGACACTGGAACATCAGATGTACCTCGCCCAGCAGGCTACCTCCGCCATTCTCTCCCTCCGCAAACGCGCCGAGAAGAACGTCCGCCAGCCGCTGCAGAAAGCCGTCATACCGACGCCCGACCAAGAGACGACGGATGCACTCCTGCACGTAGCGGGACTCATCAAGTCAGAAGTGAACGTCAAGGACCTTGTCATCGTTCCTGCCGAGCAGTCGGAGATACGCCTCGTCAAGAAAATCAAGCCGAACTTCAAAGTCCTCGGCAAGAAAGTCGGTGCGAACATGAAAGCCCTCGCTGCCGCTATCAACGCCATGTCACAAGACGACATCGAGAAAATGGAGAAAGAGGGTGCTTTTGACTTTCGACTTTCGACTTTTGACTACTCTCAACTCTCAACCTTCAACTACTCCATCGTCCCCGAGGACGTGGACATCCTCACAGAGGACATGCCGGGCTGGCTCGTGGCGAACAACGGTATCCTCACCATCGCCCTTGACATCGAGCTGACCGACGAACTGATAGAAGAAGGTATAGCGCGCGAACTCATCAACCGTATCCAGAACCTCCGCAAGTCATCCGGCTTGGATATCACAGACCGCATCGCTATCGTGCTGGAGGACCGTCCTGAGATTCACAACGCCGTTCTCCATTGCGGCGACTACATCAAGAGTCAGGTCCTCGCTACCTCCCTCACTCTTTCGACTTTCGACTTTGAGCAAAGCGGTCTTTCGACCATCGAGATGGACGGCTACAACGTGAAGATAAACATTAAGAAATCCTAATCAACTAGTTGACTAGTTGACCAGTTGACTAGTAAACTAGTACACTAAAAAAGCATTACACACATGAAAAAGAGTATTCAGTTTCTGCTGCTTGCCGTAATGGCTGTTTCGCTGGCAAGCTGTGATATGTTTAACCGGAACGACCCTTCCTACCGGCTGGAGGACCTGCAAGGGCTCTGGCTGCAGGACGATGACCCCACAGAGCATTATGTCCGCTTCACCACGGAGCAGTCCGATGAGACAGGCTACCTCTTGGCGCGCGAATGGAACGAGTACCACGGAGACGAGGACCAAGCGGTCTATGAGAGCGACCTGCTGGAGCAGCGGAACCGCGACGGCTTCCCCGGAAACGGATGGTTCAAATACGAGTTCAAGACAACAGGAGACCTCACGGAGATCCACCTCATGGATAACGGCGGAGCGGAGATACCGAAGGTATATATCGTCTCTAAGCTGACGGATACCGAGTTGGCGTATTACGAAAAAGAGCATAAGAATCTCAAATACAGTTACTCACGGGTCACAGAGACTAAATGAACCCCTGCGGAGACTAAATGAACCGTTACAGAGAATAAATAACAACTCCTATGAAACGTGCATTGAAAATCATTGGCTGGACGCTCTTGGGGATCGTGCTGGTGGTCATTGTCGCGGCTGCGGTCGCTTGTTATGTCATCTTCACGCCGGAGCGCCTGACACCTGTCGCCCGCCAAGCGGCGGACAAGTTCATCACGTGCGAGCATGAGATAGGGCAGGTGGACCTCACCTTCTTCTCCACCTTCCCGCGCTTCGGGCTGCGCGCTGACGGACTGCTGGTCATCAACCCCAAAGCCGGCGCGCAGAATGACACGGTCGTGGCTGCACGCCACCTCACTGCCACGGTGGATGTGATGGAGTTCCTCAACCGGCGGAACCTGCATGTGCACCAAGCCGTGCTGGAGGACGCACGTGTCAATTTCTACATCGCCCCGGACGGCACTACCAACCTCACCGGTGCCTTCGTCTCCTCGCCGGACACTACGGAAGAGGACACCGCTGCCTTCGCGCTGCCCTTTGACGGACTGAAGGTGGACGGACTGCGGCTGAAGGCGGATTATATCACCTTCGTGGACGACAAGGACACCATCGCCGCCTCCCTCGGAGCTACGGAACTGAGCGCCAATGCAAACAGTTGGGAGGACATGTACCTCGCCCTTGATGCACAGGATGTATGCGCCACGCTCAAGGGGGGCAGGTATGCCGATAGTCTGCATCTGCGCTTGGACGCACCGGTGGCGGCGGACCTGAACACCATGCATTTCGCGTTCCGTAGAGCCGGACTCGCAATCAATGAGTTTGCGATGCTCCTCTCCGGTACTGCGGACATACAGGATTCCATCGGGGTGGATTTGGGGGTGACGACGAAAGAGGCATGGCAGATAAAACCCCTTCTGGCGCTCGTGCCGGAGCCTTTCACACCGATGCTCAAGGACCTTGACGTGGACGGCATGGCGCAGCTGGAGGCTACCATACAAGGCTGGCTCTCCGACCGGCAGATGCCGCGTGTGCAGGCACACCTCACGCTCGACAACGGCGAAGGGAGCTATAAACCGCTGCCTTACACCCTGCGGGACGTTGCTCTGGACGCCACGGCGGACATCCGTCTCACAGAGGGAGAAGTGTCGGATGTGGAGATTCATAAGCTGTACGCCGCTACGCGCAATTCTCAATTCTCCATGCTCAATTCTCAATTATCCGACCTGACGGGTAATATGCTCCTCGACCTTGCGCTGGACATCGATGCCAACCTGCCCGACTTTGCCTATTTCATGCCTGAGGAGATGACGCTTACAGGCAAAGCCAAAGGCACCGCCAAGGCACGTATTCACTTGGAGGACCTGACTAACATGCGCCTGCACAAAGGACGTATCAGTGCCGACTTGGCTCTGTCCTCCATACATTATGCCATGGATTCCATGGAGGCGGACCTGCCCAAGACACACGCCAAGATACAGATGCCGAACTCCAAACCCTCCAAACCCAAGGTCAACTGGGCACGTATCGACCTCACTACCGACAAGCTGGACTTCGTCATGCCTACTCCGCTGGCTGCGGCGCTGCAAGCATCGGATATACAGCTCGAAGCAGGCAATGTCCTATCCAAAGACCCTGTCCTCTATGCCGCTGTGGCACTCAACTCTGCCAAGCCCGTAGAGGTGGCTATGGACTCCATGGCGGTGACCATCGACGCACCCAAGATGTCGGCGTACGCCGAATATAACACCCGGGACACAACGGTCATGCCGGTGGTGGAAGCGGCGCTCGACTGCCGCGCACTCAGCGGCTTCTTCAAGGACATCACGGCTGAACTCACCAAGCCGCAGCTGCAGGCTTCACTCAGCGGTGGTAAGAAAGACAAGTCCGCGCCGAGGCTGGGAGCCAAGGTCAAGACAACCTTGGCGGACGTGCGGATGGGAGAAGAGCTCGCTGCTATGACCGGACCGCTCGACATGGACGTCAGTGCGCGATACAACAGCAAAGGAGAGAACATACTCCTCCAATGGAACCCGCGCCTGAAAGTCATACTGAAGGACGGAGAACTGCATATGCCCGAACGGCTGCCGGAGGCGGTGGTCATTCCTGCTATCGACTTCAGCTATTCCAATAAGGAGATGACGATTGCCGACTCGCGTGTCGAACTGGGTAATTCGGACCTCAACCTCAAAGGCAACGTACGCAATATAGGCAAATGGTTCCGCCATGAGGACATACTCGAGGGCGAACTGGACATCGTCTCTGACCACTGTGACGCCAACCAGCTCCTCACGTGGTTCTCTGCCGACAAAGGCTCCGAGGAAGAGGAACCTGCCGCCACTGCCGACAAATCGGACTCCTCGGACAAAGCGGACTCTTCGGATAAAGCGGATAAAGCGGACTCTTCGGATAAAGCGGACTCTGTTGGGAACGCCGCCACGGAGCCATTCTTGGTTCCTACGGATGTCAACCTCGCTCTCATGACGCATATGCGGGAGGTCGAGATATTCAACCAGACTGCCTCCGACCTCAAGGGAGGACTCTATGTCAAGGACGGAACAGTCATCTTGGACGAGATGGGTTTTGTCTGCCGCGCTGCCAAACTGCAACTGACGGCTATGTACCGCTCGCCGAGAAGAAACCACCTCTATCTCGGTATGGACTACCATATGATTGATGTGGACATCGACGAGCTGCTGACGATGATTCCCAACCTCGAAGATATGGTGCCCATGCTCAGTTCCTTCAAGGGAGCCGCGCAGTTCCATCTCGCTGCAGAGACCTACCTCAACGCCAAGTATCAGCCCAAGATGAGCACCCTGAGAGGTGCCGCTTCGCTCACAGGAAAAGACCTTGTGGTCCTCGACGGAGAGACCTTCGACAAGATATCCAGACTGCTCCTCTTCAAGAAGAAGACAGAGAACCGCATCGACTCTATCAATGCCGAGATGACTATCTACAAGAATGAGATTGACATCTACCCGCTCTGTGTGCAGATGGATAACTACATGGTCGCGCTCGGTGGACGGCATAACACCAACATGACCTTCGATTACGACATCAACGTCCTCAGCCCTATCTACCTCGGCGTCAACGTCTCCGGCACGCTGGACAATCTCAATATCAAGCTCGCCAAGTGCAAGTTTGCACAGGATTTCCGCCCGAGGTGGTTCGACAAAGTGGACACACAGTCGCTTGAACTGCGCCAACGCATCAAAGCATCTATGGAGAAAAACGTCCGCATCAAATAGCACGCAATCGTATACCCTTGCTATACCCTTGCTATACCCTTACAATAATATATAAGTATGAAAAAAATCTTTCTTTTAGGAGCATTTGCTATGAGTTTGTTAGCATGCAGCAAAACGGGAAATGAGTCCAACCCGTTGATTAACCAGCCGGACACGCAGTTTGGTGTGCCGGCGTTCGACCAAGTCAAATTGGAGCACTACCTCCCTGCTTTCGAAGAGGCGATACGTCAGGACAAAGCGGAGATAGACGCTATTGTGAATAACGGGGAGGAACCCACCTTTGAGAACACCATCGTGGCGCTCGACCGTGCTGGCAGCCTGTTGGACCGCGTTTCCGGGGTCTTCTTCAATGTGCTCGAGGCGGACGGCAATGATGACATGAACGCCATCGCAGAGAAAGTCAGTCCTATGCTCTCCGAACTGAGCGACGGCATCATCCTCAACGACTCCCTCTTCAAACGCGTGAAGTTCGTCTATGACCAGCGCGAACAGCTCGGACTCAACCCCGAACAGATGCGCCTCGTCACGGAGACCTACAAGTCGTTTGCTGACAACGGTGCCAACCTGCCCGAGGACAAGAAAGAGCGTCTCAAAGAGATTAACAGGGAACTCGGACTTCTCTCTCTCAAGTTCGGCAATAATGTCGTGGCAGAGACCAATGCCTGCCAGATCTTCATCAAGGACGAAGCGGAGCTGAAAGGGCTGCCGGAGAGCGCCAAAGCGGCTGCTGCCGAGGAGGCGGAGGCTGCCGGACATCCCGGCGAGTGGCTCTTCACACCCAAACGCACGTCCTTCACGCCGGTGCTCCAGTACTGCGAGAACCGAGAACTGCGCAAGCAACTCCTCTTGGCGTACACCACACGTGCCAACCATGACAACGAGAATGACAACAAAGCGGTCATCATCCGCGAGATGGAACTCCGTATCGAGAAAGCACAGCTCTTCGGTTATACCAATCCTGCCGACTATATCCTTGCGGACTGCATGGCTAAGAACCACCGGACGGTGGACGCTTTCCTCGCATCTGTCTGGGCGCCGTCCTTGGAAGCTGCCAAGCGCGAAGCTGCCGAGCTGCAAGCACTCCTTGACGAGGACCTGAAAAATGGTCAAATGGTAAATGAGAAAATGGATAAATGTCTCCGTCCTTGGGACTGGTGGTTCTATGCCGAGAAACTGCGCAAAGCCAAATATGCGCTGGACGAGGAGGAGCTGAAGCCTTATTTCGAGCTGAACAACGTCCGCAAGGGCGCGTTCGGCGTGGCTACCAGACTCTACGGTCTGCAGTTCGAGCAACTGAACGACATGCCGGTCTATAACCCCGAGGTGGAGGTCTTCAAAGTCACCGAGGCGGACGGCTCACTCGTGGGTATCCTCTATACCGACTATTTCCCGCGTGCAGGCAAACGTCCGGGAGCGTGGATGAACAATATCATGTCCCAGTACGTGGATGCAGAGGGCGTGGACCATCGACCCGTCATCATCAATGTGGGGAACTTCAACAAACCCACGGCTGGCAACCCCTCGCTGCTCTCCATGGACGATGTGGAGACCCTCTTCCATGAGTTCGGACACGCCCTCCACGGGCTCCTTTCCAAGGCGCATTACAAATCGCTCTCGGGCACCAATACGCCGCGCGACTTCGTAGAGCTGCCTTCCCAGTTCATGGAGAACTACGCTTACGAACCCGAGGTGCTCAAGACCTATGCCTTCCATTATCAGACAGGCGAAGTCATCCCCGATGAGCTGATTGCCAAGATCAATGCGGCGGGTAAGTTCAACCAAGGCTTCGTCCAGACCGAGCTCCTCTCGGCGGCTATCCTTGATATGGATTTCCACGAACTGGAGACGGCTCAGGGACTGGATGTCAATGCCTTCGAGCAGCAGAGCCTTGACAAGATGAATATGATTCCTCAGATTATCGTCCGCTATCGTCCTACCTTCTACAACCATATCTTCACCACCGGCTATGAGGCGGGCTATTACAGCTATACATGGGCGGCGGTGCTCGATGCGGACGCCTTTGCCGCCTTCAAGGAGACCGGCAACCTCTTCGACGGGGAGACCGCACGGCGCTTCCGCCACCTGCTGGAGCAGGGCGGCACACGCGATGCACAGGAGCTCTATCTGGAGTTCCGGGGCAAAGAGGCGGACCCGAAGAACCTTCTCCGCAGAAACGGCTTTATCGACTGATGACACATGCGCCGCAGACTCTTCAAAAGAAGGTCATATTCGCGTAAACCGTTGCTGAACAAGGCGGTTAACCGCCAATGGCTTTACTACCTGTTGCCGGTGGTCTTCTGGCTGCTGGCAGCAGGTGGTTCACTTCTGCCGATGCTTCCCGTTACGGGACCTATGTACCCGTGGCAGGACTATGCCGGAGGTTTTCTCGTCGCTGCCGATGCGCTGCTGGTCATACTCATCATGTCGCGTATCCCGAAACATTCGTCCTCCGAGGAACAGTGTCTCCTTATGGGATTGCTCCTCGGCATAGCGGCTTGTTGGATGCCGCTCATTGTCCTGCTCTCCCTCCCTGTCTGGGGATGGCTCACTTATCGCAATCTCTTCTCTCTCCGGGCTTTCCTTGCTACCCTCATCGGTTATGCCACCGTTGCCGTCTGGCTGTTCGCTATACATCTTGCCCTTCCCGCCTTCCGCCTTTCACCTTTGTTCGGTTCACCATTAGGCGAAGCCTCGCCGTCTATCCTTTCCCCATTAGACGAAGCCTCACCGTCTATCCTTTCGCCATTAGGCGAAGCGTCACCATTAATCTTTTCACCGTTGACCAATTCCCACTTCTCCATTCCTGTCCTCTCCATCCTCCTTGCGTGGCTTCTCTCTGCCGTCACGCGCCATTCTCTCCGTGAACGCTAACCCACCCTGCACACGCTACCCCTCCGCAGTCACTATCTTCTCCGCAAACGCTACACCTCCGCGTTCACTATCTTCTCCGCGTTCACTATCTTCTCCGTGTTCACTACCCCCTCCACGGCAAGAAGTTCTTTCTTAACTATATGTGATTCTTATGTGATTCATATGTTATTCATATGTGATTAAGCAAACCGCAAGATAACCTTGGTATAGCTGCTGTATAACCACAGGCAGCCTTTCCACCTCTCCGGTCCTGCTCTCGCGGGTAGTACCGTGAGCCCTCTCACACTCGCTCTGCCCTTTCCGCTGGCTGTTTAGCCCCCTCCGCTGCTTCAGCAATCTTCCACCTCTCCGGTCCTGCTCTCGCGGGTAGTACCGCGGACCCTCTCACACCCGCTCTGCCCTTTCCGCTGGCTGTTTAGCCCTCGTCGCTGTTTCGGCGAGTCGCTGTTTCAGCGAGTTGCTGTTTCAGCGAGTTGCTTTCCCCCCATCGGTCCCGTGCTCGTGCTCTTTGAGCGCGAGGAACAATCGTGTCCCATGACGGTCTCTCCGCATGGTCCCGGATTAGCGTAGCGGTCTGGCGTCTCCGGATTTTCCGGTCCTTCCCCTCCGCTGCTTCAGCAATCTTCCACCTCTCCGGTCCTGCTCTCGCGGGTAGTACCGCGAGCCCTCTCACACTCGTTCTGCCCTTTCCGCTGGCTGTTTAGCCCTCGCCGCTGTTTCGGCGAGTTGCTGTTTCAGCGAGTTGCTTTCCCCCCATCGGTCCTGTGCTCGTGCTCTTTGAGCGCGAGGAACAATCGTGTCCCATGACGGTCTCTCCGCATAGTCCCGGGCTAAGGGTGGGTCTATCAAAACGTTCCTTTTTTTGATACCACCAAATTTTTCGGCAGAAAAATGCTTTTTTTCTTTATTTTTGAAGCAAAATAGGTCATTTTTCGGATTTGTAGTAAATAAAATCCTATTTTTATAGTTTTCGTGCGCGCAATCCTTATAATATAATATCGGATACGACCCCTTCAAAGTTGGTATCAAAAAAAGGAACTATTTTTGTAACCCGGTTTGGAAAAGAAAGACACCTTTGTACATAAACTGGTGGTATGGATGCATGGACGCAGAGAGTTTTTTGTATCTTTATTTTTCTCTTTTTTCTCTCTGCGTCTATGCCGCCACTTTTGAAACAAAATGACCCTATATTCCAATGGGGTCCCCGATGTAAACCGAACAAAGTGTTCGCAGCGGGGAGAGCGGAGGCAATGGTCGCACCTACCGATTAGCGAAGCGGTTCAGTCTTTTGCGAGCCATTTGCCGAACGCGACGTTCTTTGACATAGTGATTTGATAAAAAACGGCAAAAAAGAAAGATTTTTGCACAAATGTTTGCATATATCAAAAAAACTTGTACTTTTGCGTCACAAAACGCAAAACAAAAGCATTATGGAACAAGACATCCTTCGTTCGCAAGCCGAGCAACATGAAATCGACATGATTGACCAAGCAATTGATATGTCGCTTGAAGATATTGCTGCGGGCAGGGTATATACGCAGGAGCAAGCGCATCAAATGATGGATGAATTTGTTAAAAGCAAAATTCAATCTGCTGCATGAAAGTCATTTGGTCTAGCCAAGCAACATTTGCGTGGCAACAAGATGGAGAGAATATCATCATAGATTTATTCTGGGATACTCGGATGAATCCTACAACATTGATAAAGCGATTACAGGGCAATTCATAAAGTCTCCATAACACATATTCCTTTTTTGCCGGACACGAGAAATTCTCGTGTCTTGCTTTTTTTATTGAGTCAGTATGATATAAATAATGTATAATAAGTATAATTAACTAAATATAAACTAAAACAATTTAAAGTATGAGAAAAACAAACTTACTCATGCCCTCAGGGCTAAGAAAAAATCTATTTAGGCTATTCATGGTGCTCTTTGCCATCGGGTGGAGCACAAATGCCGCGATGGCTGAGTATTGGCGGATTCGCGTGGTCGCCATTTGCGACGGATTTCCGGCGCAAAGTATTGTAGGGGTAGGACCATACACATATCCTTATCCGACTGCCGTATCGAATGATTATACGATGCCGGAGGTGAGCGATCGTATGTATAGCGGCTACCCGTATGTTAGGTTTGCAGCAACGGCAAGGGAAGGTGAGACATTTTGTGGCTGGTATTTAGATCCTTGTTGTACGCAACTGCTTCATACGTCTGCTACTCATGGGACTACTTCTTCAACTGGTGCCTTAATACAACGATATACCGACCCTGATAGCGTTAAAATTCAGACAATCTATGCAAAATTTACGAAGGAAACACAGATAAAAGGGACGTCATACTATTCTGCGCCCAGCGATGGTAAGTATTACATATGCAATAGTTACACAGGTAAATTTCTATATGTAGATAGTTCGGATCAAAAACTAAAGGCCAGCGCAGCAGATATAAGTTACGCATCGTTATTTACGCTAACAAGCGGAACAGAAACGACAATTAGTACCGTTATAGGTAATCAGACTATGTATCTTAATCCAGATGGTACTGGACTAACAGCATCATCTGTGACGCATACTATTGAGGATAAGGGCAGTTATTATAGGGTTATATTAGCCAGAGGAGGAGATGACCGTTATTTGAGAATAAATACAAGCGACGGAACTACTTATAACGATGTTGCTGGTACTTCACATCCATGGAAATGGTTTTTTATTTCAGAAAACACAGTCCTTAATTACACCAACATTTATGGAAAAAAGTCGGATGGTTCAGTAACGATTTCTGAGTCTCCGACGTCTTCCGGTACTACTTATGTGAGCTTTAGGGTGACTTCGGCGGGTGATGCATCACAACATTTCACCTATTCGTTATCCAATAATGAGAATTGGGAATTGGGTGAACCTTCCCGCTGCGGCAATGTCATCACAGTACCGGTAACCTACACGGCTCAAAATATTCATTCCGGCACCGAAACGCCTGCTTCTACCACAACGGTTACTATCACTTCTAAGGCATCCACTCCGACTTCTGCGGAGGCTGTGGCATCCGCATATGTGGATCTGCAGCCGGCTTTCGAAATGGCTGCTAATGCAGTAGATTGGAGTACCAAACAGGAAGGAGAAGAAATCTATAATGTGGGAATGGAAGTTGCGGCTTCCCAACGCGAGCGTTTGCAAAATAAATTGGTATATAGTAGCGCTAATGCTTTTGCTCAAAATGCCACTTGGACTGCTACTATTACGAATGATGCTGCAGGCAATTTCAAATTTGCGAACGGAACACAATCAGTTAGCGCCCCGTACACGGCAGAATTGTTAGATGTAATTTATGCTCCGCAATCTGCTGGAACACATACGGCAACCTTGCACATTGAGGTTAGATATACAGATGCAAATTCCCAAACGCTGACATGCGTAAGAGAAGTGGCTTTGTCCGGTAAGGCGCAGAATGAATCGATGATTACAATGGCTCTGAATGGAAGCGAGACTTCTTTTACGAGCTATACGCATGCACTAGGAAATATTATCGGCACCAATTCGAAATATGATACCATCGATTTGTATATCCATGGTGTGACGGGTTTGACGAAATCATGGAGTGCATCGGAAGGAGCGTTCGAATTTGATGCAAATACGATTGATTTGTCCAAAGCCAATCAGCGCTTAATTATTCGCGCTCATCGTACAACACCGGTGACGGAGGACACCCCTTGTTCGGCAACGCTGACCATTTCCGGTAAAGACGGTAACAACAATGATGTTTCTGCGACTTTTACCCTGAATTATACGGCAAAGCCGCTTATTCCGACCACTGTGACATGGAATTGGGCACTTCTGAATGAAGATGCTACATATACCAATCCGATCACCACCAATTCTGATGGCGAATGGACTTTGGTACAACGTGATGGTAATGGCGGTATGACCTATAATGCTGAAACGAAGTCCATTACCACGGAATATATGCATCACGAGTCAGGTTACATGGCGACGTTTGAGTTTAACATCCCGCAAACGGACACGTACACAGCTCGTGTTGAGATTGATACATTTTACGCTAGGATTAATGCCTACATTCCTCCTATTATAGAAATCAATAACCAAGCAGATGTGGATGCGTATGTGGTAGAACCAACAAATTGGGATTCATATTTAACATACAATTCAACAACAAATGCAATAATATGTTCCGGTAGTAACAACGTATATTTCCAATGGAGTGGACAATCTACCTTTGCGTTTGACTATGAGATGTCCACACAATATAGTGACCATTCATCCGGAAAGATATATGGAATTTACGAGGATGGTACTCAGCAAGAAATATTCAGTGGTGATTTTTATAATGACAGTACACATCTTATTTCTATACATCCCACTATTAAGACGTTAAGATTGAATGGAAACAACACATACAAGAACATTCGCTATTTCGAATATGATACCATTGACGTAGATTATCATGGAATTGTTTTCATAGAAGGAGGATCAAATACTTTTGACGTGACGGCTACTTATGCAAATAAACGTGCGGTAACAGTTTCTCTGAATGCTGCAGCACAGCCGTATTTTGAATTGCGTGCAGAAGGAAAACCGACCGGTTCGTCGCTACTCTATGATAACACGGATGGTTTGGCAGTACACAAATTTGTAAAAGGCAAAAAGTTCACGGTTGCCATCAAGGATGGTGTGAATTATGCCGATGCGAAAGCTGCTGCTGTGAATGGCTTCCAAGTGATTTTGCAAGACAACTATACCTATAACTCCGAGGTAGTCGTATTGCCTATCGCTTTGGAAGAGACGTATCAAGTGACGTACAAGCACGATGCGAATGGTTCGTACAAAGTGACGTATCACGATGATATGGAGAACCCGCATACGGTTTCTACGGCGGTAGATTATGTACATACCGTAACCTCGATTGTGGAGACAAATTGTACGGCTACCTTGAGCGAACCGATATCTGCTTCGGGATATATGTTCCGTGGATGGAAATTGAATGGCGAATTGGTTTCCTGTAAGGCAAACTACACGCTGATTCCGGCAAGTGGCGCAACAGTAGAACCGGTATTCGTTCCTGCGGAAGAGGCTGTTTATGGCATCGATGATGCGCGATTTGCAGATTTGGACGAAGCGCTCAGCACGGCAGGAAGTATTGCTGCATCCAACCCCGTGGTTGTTCTGCTGAAAGATGTGACGCTGAGCGAACCGGCTACCCATACTATTCCGGCAGGTGTAACCCTGCTCATTCCGCACAAGGCGGACTTTAATGAACTTCAGCAAATCCCTGAAATCACAACGACTGCCCAAGTACTTGCCGCTTATCGCACACTGACATTGAAAGAAGGTGTGAATATCGTTGTGAACGGAAACATCTGCGTCAGCGGTAAGATTATGGCTGCCGGCGGTGGTAACAAGTCTGCATATACCACCGGCGAGTGCGGTGTCATCAACATGGCAACCGGTGGGCACATCGAACTGAACAATGGTGCGCACCTCTACTGCTGGGGTTATATCAAAGGACAGGATATGGACCAAGGAAACAACACGCAGGATGTAGGTACAGTTACGGTTAATGCCGGAGCGGTTATCCATGAGAACTTTGAGTTAGGCGACTGGCGCGGTGGTACGGCGTCTTCCGATATCTATTATCAGAAAGACGAAAAGATGTTGTTCCCCTTCCAGAGTTATGCACTCCAAAACGTAGAAATCCCTACAACCTATACGTATGGTTCGAAATTGGAAACCTTCATGGTAGTGAATACAGGATTCGGTTCGGTTCCTTTCGCAGTATCCATGATTGGATCAGATCAAACCTTATTCCTGCTCAAAGACAGCAAATCGGTGATCCGTAAATGGTACGACCCGACAACCGACTTGACGTGCTATGAGTTAAGCGGAACGGCGCAATTGGATGCACTGGTGATGAATCTGCCGTTTGTGGGTGATTTCAATTCAGGAGATTGCAATCTGCCTGTTTCCAACAGCATGCACATCATCTTGGCGGATTGTAACATGACGCTCTCCAAGCCGCTCACCGTACAAGCAGGAGCGGTAGTGGAGATCAAGAATACGGCTACAGTCAATTTGACGGCGAAGATTCACCTGTTCGATAATGACC
Organism: Paludibacteraceae bacterium; assembly: GCA_017448345.1. Classification (GTDB taxonomy): domain Bacteria; phylum Bacteroidota; class Bacteroidia; order Bacteroidales; family Paludibacteraceae; genus Colicola. The sequence goes on from JAFSLP010000003.1 coordinate 46,229, forward strand.
AGTGGGACAAATATATCCATAATTACTATTTCCGTTCGTTCAACAACCTCACCAGCCATAAGAACCGCGGCGCAGAGAACTCCAAAGACGGACTGGAGGATGCCAAGTTTATCATCGACGGAACGCTGAATGTGAAATCCGGTCAGGGATATATCTATTCTACCGCAGGAGGTGCTAACCTCATGGGTAATGGCGGAGGAAAGATTGTCTTCGAAGGTGCGCTGCCTGTAGCCGGAGAACTCTGGCATGTGCATGTATTGGGTCAGAAACCTTATATCGATTGGGTAGCTACCGCAGAAACTGCTGCCAACCTCTGCAACGAAGACGGTTCATATACCCGCTCCATAAGGAATGCAGCCTTCTATAATATACACGGACGTTGGTTCCATGAGGAGGATAAGGAAGTGCAAGAGGATCATACCTATTACTTTACGTATATGGATAACGGCAATAGCGGTGAAGATGTCGGAACGGCTGCCGTCTATTCCAACGACAAGACCGGTCTGGAGGCTCGCATGAAGTGGTTTAATGTATCACAGGATGAGGAAGCCGCAGATTATTGTCCTAACTGGTGGGTAGGAACGAACCCGGCAGCATATTACAACTATTCCTTGCTCGGCGAATGGCACCAGTTCATCGCTACAGAGACAGAAAATGTATATAGCGGTTCGAACAATGTCTTGTATCGTAAGGCCGGATGCGACTGGGCAGAAGAAGGATTTATTGACGAGAACTGTCTCTATACGATTGGCGGCGTGAAGAAAGCCCTTGTGGACGGTCAGTTCATTCCGCTGACACCTAACGGTAACGATCCGGCTTATCATGCGACAGCCAATGCTTCGCAGTACTATATCTGCTTCTCCGGCTGTAACTGGCATCCCGCTACGCCGTATGCCGGAGAAAGCAAGGCTTATACAATCGAACCGGAGACAGGCGTTTCGTTGCATTACATCTGGTTTGAGGGCGATTGGCTGAACGTGCTGCGCGACGAACCGTTCTTCTATACCGAGGACGAGCAGACCAATGTCCGTACGTATTACGAGTATCTCAACGGCGAATGGGAGATTGCTACTCCGTATGTCAGCGTCACCGATGCCGCAGAGACCCGTACGTTCTATAGGATTAAGGAGGCTTTCAATGTAGCTTCTATCAAGAAAAACGCTACTATCACCCTCCTGCGTGACCTGCCGAACGTATCGGAGGTATTGAGCTATTCGACGCAGAATACGACCTGCACGCTCGACCTGAACGGACATCTCTTGGGCGGAAATCTCGCTAACCTGATCACGGTTAATGCACCGGGTGCTACCTTCACGATTACCGATAATACTGCTCTGAAATTAGGTAAGATCAGTAGCACAGCTACCCAAGCGGTCTATGTGCAGAAAGGTGCGCTTGTTGTAGCTAACGGTACGATCGAATCGACTTCCACTTACGCAATTGATGGAGCTACTACCACGGCTATCACTATCAACGGTGGTTATTTCGCAGCGGGTACGCAATGCGTCCATACAACGGGTACAGGTACTTATACGATAGGCGGTGGTCATTTCACCACTAATACCGGCTTGACGGGCCATTTAGCAGCGCATAAGTATCCGTTTGAGACGACCGATCCGAAATATCGCTGGGAGGTATCCGATGTTTGTGTAATCACCTTTATGGATGGTGAGACCACTCTCCAGACGCTGCGTCTGAAACCCGGCGAGACGCCTCTCTATACGGAAAACCAACCGACGAAAGATGGCTATAAATTCACCGGTTGGTCTCCTGCCATAGTTCCGGCAGCAGCTGATGCAACCTATCAGGCACAGTTTGAAGCAACAAGTGCAAGCGAGAGCCGCGTCACGTTGGATGCCAACGGAGGTAACGAAGGCTTGCAATATATCTATGTTACTACGAATGCTGCAATAGGTACCTTGCCGGCAGGAACCACCAAGGACGGACATACCTTTGTAGGCTGGTTTACGGCTGCCTCGGGAGGTACACAGATTAGTGCCTCTACCATCGTTTCGTCAGATGTAACTTGGTATGCTCATTATACCAAGAATTCTTACACCCTGACTTGGGTCGCTAACGGCGGTGAGTTGTCCGGTAGTTATACCAGCGGTTCGGTACAATATGGCACCGCTATCACCGCTCCGACGGCAGCTCTTGAAGGTCATACCTTCCTTGGTTGGAATACAACTCCGGCTGCGACTATGCCTGCGCAAGACGTAACGTACACGGCACAATGGTCCATCGCCGCTAAACACTTCTTGCAGAACATTGATGGGTCGTATCCTGCAACTCCGGAAGAAACTGAGAACGTAACCGGTGGGGCAGGTGAGTATGTCACACCGGCGGTGAAGACCTATGACGGCTTTATCACTCCGACAACGCAGACCGTTCGGATTGGTGAAGCTACCGAGGTAACATATAACTACGTACGCCGTACCTACACCATTACTTTGGATGCTAACGGCGGTACGTGCGCAACGACTTCGGTAAATGTCAAGCACGGTGCAACGCCGACTCTGCCGGTTGCTACCAAAAACGGAGTTAACTGCAGTGGTTGGTTCACAAAGGCTATTGGTGGTGATAAGATTACGTCCGAGACGGCGATTCTCTATAACATTGGTACTCTCTACGCGCAGTATGCCGACCTGAATGTGACAGCTCCGTTGACCGTTTCCGATACTCGTGAGGTAAGCGACTTGCGTATCACGACGACCGGTTCACTCACCATCAATGGTTCGGTCACGACGAATAACTTTATCATGGAGTCCAATGGATTAACCGCTTCCGGTCAGTTATTGCCCGGAACTGGAACGTTGACTATTGCTGGTAACGCGTATTTCGATCTGAAAATCAACGCCAAGACCCATACATGGTATGGCGTAGCTGTACCATGGCAGGTGGATGCAGAAAACGGAATCTCCGTCAACGGTCGCACACTGACCTTGGGCAAGGACTTTGACATCATCTATTACGATGGAGTGCGTCGTGCCAAGGATGGCAAACAGAAATGCTGGAGTTATGTAGAGAATGACGGTAACAAGACACTCCTGCCGGGACGTCTCTATATGATAGCACTGATGAGCGATGCACCTGTTATCCGCTTTGCCAAGAAAGATGGGGCAGCTCTTCTAACTACCACCACTGCTGTCAAGAAGTATGCACAGACTACCGGCGATGAAAAGGATGCCAACTGGAACGGTGTTGCCAACCCGGCACTCTTCCATGCCTTTGTCAATGCCGGAGCTACAGTCGGTCAGGTCTATAATCCGGCTAACAACAGCTATGACGCTGTTACGATGAATTCTGTCAAGATGGTAGTAGGTCAAGGAGCTTTCGTACAGGCACCGGAAGACAAGACCATCACGGTTGCGTATGGTGGCACCTTTGCCGCTCCGCGTCGTGCAAAAGCAGCCGGAGCACTCCATGACATACGTATCGCACCGGCTGATGCTGCTTACACCGACCGCCTGTTCGTTCAGACCGACGAGGACAAGGAACAGAACTCCTACACCATCGGTCAGGACCTTGTGAAAGTGGGGGTCAGCTCCAAGGTGGCGCAGATGTGGGTGGCTCGCTATGACGACAGGCTCTGTCTCAATACGCAGAAACCGGTCAACGGCACAGCCGATTATCCGCTGGGTATCTCTGTACCGCAAACAGGCGAATATACTATCAGCCTTCAGCCGTCAGATGTGGACACTCAGAGCTCGGAGACTCTCTATCTGACTTTCAACGGAAGCCCCGTCTGGAACCTGAACTACGGAGCCTACACCACCACCTTTGAGAAGGGCACTACCACAGAATACGGTCTCCGTCTCATCAGTTCCAAGGCTCCGCAGATTACCACCGGAATAGGCAATGTACAGAGCGAAGATGTACAATGCACCAAGGTGCTCCGTGACGGTGTCATCTATATCCTCCGTGGCAATAACACCTATTCCATCGACGGACAACTGCTCAAATGATTACCAGAAAACCAGTTTACTAGTACACTAGTCCATTATTAAAACTATCGCTTTATGGCTACGAAAAAACACTATTATATTCCTCATACCGAGGTGATGCCTTTGGCAGCATCGGGTTGTCTCATGACCAGTATTCAGTTGCCTCCCGATATGGGCGCACCTGCCCGTCGTCCCGGTTCGAATACAGAAGTCTTCTGACATGAAACGCAACCGTCTGTTGATTATGGCGTTCCTGATGCTCTTGGCATCGGGGACGCCTGTCTGCGTCCTTGCCCAAGGAAGCGGTACCTCGTGCTCCGACCCCATACAGATAACCAAGGATTTCAGCGCCACTATCCATGGAGCCGGTGCCGTCTGGTATGTCGCCAACACCTTCGACCTGCCATTGGCTATCGACTTCTATCCCTCCAACCCAACCGACAAAGGACCTGTTCTGGAGATGGATTTCGGATGCACGCCCGGCGTCTATGACGACCCCATCCTGTGCAGCCTCTTCTGCGCCACCAACCCGGGATATATCGTTCTGCCATATGTAGAGACTCCTCAGGCGATAACCGACAAAGACGGCAAACTCCGCTATCATGTGGAGATGGGCGAGTTCTACCGCGATATGCTCTTGCGGCAGGGTATCGACTACAACGTGCGGGTTTTTGTCAAGGCGACTTTCTTTGGCGGAGGCACCATAGGCATCTCACCGGACCCGTTCTCCACCTGTATGGACGGAGCCAAGTTCATGCACCTCGGCGACACGGTGCAGGTCAAGGCACAGGACACCGAGCGCCATGTCATTGTGCCCTATGTCCAATGGCAGTACGACTCCATACGCTATGTCTGGAGCGGCGACGAGCGCGTCACCCTTGCTATCATGGGTAAGAACTGTGACTTTGACCCGCTCGACAACGCCGACGAGAACATGCTCCAGTGGAAACGCATCCAGCCCGGTGACACGCTCAAGATGACCAGCGCGGACATACGGCATTATCTGGAAGACAACACCAAGCAGAAAGACGGCGGTTTGTATTATGCCAAGTTCTATTCCAACTCGGCAGGCATCATGAAGATAGAGCGGATACCCGAGACTCCGGCGGAGGGAGAGGCTGTCGTTCTTGCCTATGACAAAGAGACCTCCCTGAAAGCCAATCCGTTCGGGGACCTGTATGCCATCCCGCAGTCTTGGACGAAAGCCACCCTCTTTACTACACCCACGGACTTTGTCTTCCGCATGTATATAGGCGCTACTGCCGCTTTTACGAAAGAGGAAGCCATCGCTTCCTATCAGTTTGACAAGACCCCTGACGGGCATCAGTTAGGGCTGCTGGAGGAAGATATGAATGCCCTGTGGGCGCAGGCAAAGGGCAAATACCTCTACGTGCGCTTCGACTGTTCCCAAGCCACTACCGTACTTCCCTCCCTCTGGACTCCGTCGCTCTGTCTTGCCAAATCCACCCTCGTCAAACCGAAGGAGGAGGTCTCTGTGGCTGCTCGTTCCAAGACCACCTACCGGCTCCTCTATGCAGACTGGCAGGGCGGTGACATGACCATCGAATGGAAATGTAATACAGGGAACTGTCCGTTCTTCATCGGCGACAGTTGTATCAGTGCCTCGGAAGAGGATGCCCATGTGTTCTACAGCGATAAAGTAGGCAAGAACAACTCCGTCACTATCCCTGCCGCAGACATCGCCTCATGGGCAAGCCATGTCGATGGAGAAGGGTATCTCTATGTCCGCTTTAACCCCAACAACAAAGGCACCATCACCATGACCACCACCGCCGAGGAAGAGAAGGACCCGGAGGACACCAAACCCGACATCCCGCATGCCACTGTCCATGTCTCCTGCGTGGACGGCGACCCGCATACGCTTCTCGTCACCGTCTCCGTGCCGCAGACCCTCACCGTCACTGCCGACGGCACCACGGTGGAGCAATGGGCAGCCACCCCTGCTGAACCGCACACCCTCAACCTCTCCGCCGGACAATACACCCTGACCGGCACCAAGGAAGAGGTACTGCTCCTTGTGCCGTAGAGCAGGAAAATAGAGAAACTCCGATAAATTCAGATAAATTCTGATTCTCTCCGATAACCTAGGAGTCCTCTATTATAGTGGCGTCACATAGGCAAGTAAGAGGCAAATAAGGGTTAAGT
>JAFSLP010000035.1 GCA_017448345.1 Paludibacteraceae bacterium
ATCTATTATGCGACTGACCAGCAACGACTCAGCCGCGATGTTTTTGCGCTATTAACTGACTACGACAATCTCATTTACATCAGCAATGAGTCGTTACGGGAGTTGGTAGTGCACTACAACAATAAAGCATTGCTCCGAAAGTTCTGGTCAACCAAAGAGCAGATGTTAAGGGAGATTACAGAGAAATACGGTTTCCAGATTTTGCCCTTGACACCGGATGTGATGTACACGTATGGAAAGATGAACCTCTATCATAACGATCCATCCGACCATGTCATCATTGCTCAGGCTATCACTATGAAGATGCCTCTCATTTCTGACGACAACAAGTTTCCTCCATATCGTAAAGAAGGTTTGGAACTGATAGAGAACTAATACAACAACATACAACGAAAAAACAACCGCCTATGATTAAAAACGATTAAAAGGCAATATACATAAAATTATAGCGTTTTAGCTCAAATACTTGGGTCTTGAAAAGCCGGACACTTTTAAAGACTTAATTGTAAACCAAGGAACAAGCCGAAATGCTCACGTTGAAGCGTGGGCTTTGTTCGTATAAATTTGGTTTACAAAGGTAGTCCGGTAAATCCTCAAGACCCAAATTGAAGCAACTTAGCTCCACGCTCTTTTTATGTGCCTCTCCTCATTCCATAGTGAGCTAACGGAGTATTCGAAAAGCCGTTAAGTGAGTAGATTAATAAATAATCATTACTACAATGAAAAAGACAATAAAGAAAGGAATCTACGCAATTATAAGTATAGTAATCCTATCAGCTATGTTTTTAGGATTAAATAGTTGCGAGAAAGAAAAAGAAAAAATCCCTACGAGATGGTATATAAAAGAGTATGTAGAAGGTGGAGCAAATTGGGAAGAAATGAACCAGTTATACACCAATGTATATACGTACACAGGTACTTACTTCAACGGTAGTGTAAGTGTTAATTCTCAACCAGATGCTGGTGGTGGTTATCATTGGAGCGATCCTGCCGAGATAGAAGGATACAACACTTTGTCAGGAGAGGGAAATTGGTGGTTAAAAGGGGGACTTAAAGTAAAGTTTACTTTTGATGCATCTTCCGGCAGATTAACCATGGAACAGATCTCATCCGGTTCAAGCGGTGGCGGAGGAGAAAATCCAGGCGGTGGAGACAATCCTGGTGGTGGTAGTGAGCAAACTACCACAGAATTCTATATCAAACATCCATGGGGAACGGGAGAAGATGCAGATTGGGTATGGAAATCAATGACTAAAAACGGAAGTAAGTACACATATACCGGTTTGTGGGGTGGTGTAGGCGCTAACATCAATACCTCCGCTGATGATTCAGGCGCAGAGTGGTATCCAACAAGTAGCATTTCCGGAGCATCATCTTGCTCAATAGGCGATAATGTAACATTTACATTTATCTCATCGAATGGAGCAAAAGGTTCGTTGTCCGTATCGTCTAATGGTGGCGGTGGAAATCCCGGTGGTGGCGGAGGAACGACATCAAAACCCAATACACCTTCAGGCGTAAATGCTACAGCAGGATCCTCGTATATTACTGTTACCTGGAATTCTGCAAGCGGAGCAGAAAGTTACAATGTCTATCGTTCTACATCTGCCAGTGGATCCTATTCTTATCAAGCAAATGTTTACAATACCAGTTACACAGACTACAATGTAAGCAAAGGAACGACCTATTATTACAAAATATCTGCTGAAAATAGTGCAGGTGAGAGTTCTAAGAGTTCCTATGCTTCAGCCAAGATAGCATCTTCTGGTGGAGGAGACAACCCAGGTGGTGGAGGTGGTGGAACCACAAATTATGAGCCATGTCCTCCTTCTGTGTCATGTTCCGGTTCTTCATCTGTAACTATAAAATGGACACCAAGCACGGGTTATGGATGTGGCACTCCGACTTCGTATGATGTAAAACGAACGAATTTGATCACAGGTCAGGCAGAGACATTGAAATCTGGCACTACTTCCACTTCATATACTGATTCTCAACCTTTTCCAGGAAAAAATAAGTACGGAATAATTGCATCTAATAGTTATGGACAAAGTTCTGCAGGATACGGCATATCTTCCGAAGTAGGAATTAATGCACCCTCTATTAGAAACATGCTTGGAAGTTCAACTGACTTGCGATGCACATTTTATACTTTGAATGTCCCTGCGGACTGGGAGCCATACTACACATTAGAGTTACATGTTTCCAGTTCATATAGCGGTCCATATTCTTTATTGTCTTCAAAATCATACGATGAGTTGGATTGTTTTGCGGGAGAATGTTTATATGTTCACCCATGGGGCGTAAATATTTCAGGAAAAACATATTATTACAAAATGCGCTGGGTGTTTGATGCTCCGCATTCTGTTAATAGGGTAGAAGGATCATTCTCGTCTATATATACGATAAAACATTAGTAATATTTAAGAAAAATACAGAAGGTATAAGATTGATATGCAAGCGGGCAGAAATGTCCGCTTGTTTTATGTATGAATCTATACAACCGACCTTTTTTGCACCATAAATGGAAGTGGCTTGAGAGTGGCTGATTGACCGCTTCTATGAGGCTGGCTTGGGACTTGTCACACGGGGACTTTGTCGCATCGCGCATACAAAAATGGTCATATTATTTAGAGAAAGAGGGTATTTTTTCTCCCAAAAGGTGTAATTACGTGGAAATGAGTGCGCAAGACTTGCGTATATGCAAAAAATTATGTAATTTTGCAGCGCATTTGAATATTAATATTACGCCATGAAACGATTGTTTTTATTTTTGTTCACAAGTATTAGTTTTGTGTTTGCGGTTCACGGAGCCGTGCCAAGTTACACGAACCCTATTCTTCCGTACGACTACTCCGACCCGGATGTGTGCCGTGTAGGGGATACGTATCTGATGACCTCCTCGTCGTTCAACAACGTGCCGGGATTGCAGATTCTGGCATCCAAAGACTTGGTACATTGGGAGATCGTGGATGCCGCCATCCGCTATCGCTTACCGGGCTATCAGGAGGGCGACAAGGTAGCGGGTAATTTCGTTTGGGCGCCTGCTATCCGCGAGCATGACGGACGCATCTGGATCTACTACGGCGACCCGGACAGGGGAATCTACTGCGTGAGGAGCAAAGCCATCAGCTATCAGAATTCAGAAATCAGTTTTCCGCTCGAATGGGAAGAACCGGTGTTGGTTATGCCGGCAAAGGGCTATATCGACCCCTGTCCGTTATGGGACGAGGACGGACGCGTATGGCTGAGTCACGGCGTAGCGGGTAGCCGCTTCGGGCTGAAATCCGTGCTGATGATGGCAGAGTTGACGGCGGACGGTCTGGCGGTCAAGACACCCAGCCGGATCATCTTCGACGGACACGAGGAGCACCCCACCAGCGAAGGAACGAAACTCTACAAACGCAACGGGTATTACTATATCATGCACCCTGCCGGAGGTGTCGCTACCGGCTGGCAGGTAGTGCAACGGAGCAAGAATATCTACGGCCCTTACGAACTGAAAGTGACGCTCGCGCAGGGTAAGACCGCCGTCAATGCGCCGCACCAGGGCGGATGGGTGGAGACACCCGAAGGAGAGGGATTCTTCATGCATTTCCAGGATGTAGGCGTAGCCGGACGCATCGTGCATCTGCAACCCTTGAAATGGGAGAACGACTGGCCCGTAATGGGCAACAACGGAGAACCCATTGAGAAGTACAAAGGGACGAAGGACGATGTACAAAAAGAGCCGAGTTGGGCGAATTTCCTCAGGCGTGATGAGTTCGACAGCACGGAGTTGGCGCTCGACTGGCAGTGGTCAGGCGGCAGAGTAGAACCGAGGTGGTATTTCTGCGATGCCGCCAACAGCCGTCTCCGCCTCTACTCCGCCCCGCGTGAGGCGGACGAATGGATGCCGAACCTGTTGCTGCAGAAGATCCCTGCTGTTGCTTTCACTGCTACAGCGCGCGTGCGCTTCGCACCCAACAAACACAAGAAAATGGTTGGTGCCGAACAAGCCGGAATGATTGTTACGGGACGCAAAGCGTCGTTCAGACTGGAAGTGCCGGTAACGGACGAGTGGTGTTATCTACGCATGGAGATGACCGACACCCAACGGGGACAGTTCTACACCAGCCCGGACGGCAAGCATTGGACCAAAGCCGGTGAGCCGTTCCAAGCCGTGGAAGGACATTGGATAGGTGCGCAGGTCGGTTTCTTCTGCACCCGCGACAGCCGCACACACAACGACGCCGGATGGCTGGATGTGGACTGGTTCGAGATCAAGAGACAATAGACGATGCACGATGGCATTGGCGCACGAACTGGCGCAAAGCGAGAAAAAAGGAAGGCATGCTTGAACAGGAGAAAGAGAGGTAAAAAAACATAAAGGACGCGCACGTGTATGCGCGTCCTTTATTATATACGGATAATCCGTGAGATTGATTACCATGCAGTTCCTAACATACGTAAGTAACTCTTATATCTCCACTGGGCATTCTCCTGAGCGGCGGCGAGAATATCGTTCGAGCATCGCGAGATAAGAACTCCTTAAAAAATGAACTCTTCCATCAGTCTGTCAGTGTTTCATTCTATTCATTACTTGCGTCATGCAATGCGCGGCGCCGTAACCGTCTATCAGGCTTTCCAACGGCACCCACTCTACTTTCACTCCGGCATCGCGAAGCCGTTGCTGCAATGCCGCACTCTGACCGCCCACCGCCATGATATGACGTGGCGCAATGGTCAGATAATTATTGGCATAGTGCATTTCGTCCTCACGGTCTATCGGGATAATCTGCATACCCCGTTCGCGCAGGAAACCCACAAACGGCATATCTTCCGTGATGAGGCGATACTCCTTCTCTCCGGCTGCACGGGCATAGATGTCGCATGTCGCGTATTCCGGCTCATCCGGCTTTGCCTCCAGACGGCTGCGCACCATCGTACACAGATTTCTGTCGATGATATTGAAATACGTATCGAGGTGCATCTGCATCTGCCAGAACTTATGGTCGCGTACGACGACAACCGTGTCATGTCCGAACGCGTCAGCCTCCATCACTTGACGGATGCCCTCTCGGTTCGTCCGCATGCCGCAGCCGATGAGCGAGACGGTGCCGGCAGGGAAATAATCGCCGCCCTCCAGCCGTCCCTCACCTTCTATACGCAGCACCGGATCCACTCCTAAATGATGGTAGCAAACCTCGATGATATCTGTCTCAGGCGCACGCTGTGAGGAATTCATCTTGCAAATCACATGTCCGCGCGGAGTCGTGATACTCTGGTCGCGTGTAAAATAGAGGTTCATCAGCGGATTCTGGATATACTGCGCCTCATAGCCGGTATTATTGTCCGTGCGGCTGAGTTTGACCGTCGGTTGTAATAAAATACAGCGGATCAGATCACCCCGGCTCATCGCTTTAATCGTCTGTACCCGGTATGCCTCTGACGCCTCTGCATCTTCACCTGGGATGGCGGATATATCGTATTTCAGCACCTTGGCTGCTAACGCCTGCAGCGTATCTATCCCCGTTTCATTCAACATCTCGTAAACCGTATGCACGCGGATTCCGTTTTTTTCCAAAAGACGGATGTACTCGCGGTGCTCCGCGGCGGCCTGCTCTACATCAAAATAATGCTCAAACAAGCCTGCCGAAGGATGTATCACTCCGTTGAATAGTTCCGCACCGGGTGTGTGCATTAGAATCTCACCTGCCTCACTCCACTCGGCCTGCGGATATGCCATCTCGCCTTTCGGCGTCGGCTGACAGGACACCATGCACACCGTGCATAGTGTTGCCACTACGAAAAATAATTCTCTTTTCATAACACTCATGCCTTGAGCCATTCGTATTTGGCTACGGAATAGATGGGCAGGAACGGAATCAGAATCGGAGTCTTCTTCACGTATGCCTGATATTCGGGGTCATTGCCATAGGAGGCGTTCTGACGCAACTCCAGACGGCGCGCGCCGCTAAACATTACAAATACGATACCTGCATAGCCGATAGCTACAATCAGCCATTGCCACCAACTAAGCCCTGCGCCGATTCCGCTCAGCAGCGCACCTGTCCATATCGTCACTTCGCCTAAGTAGTTCGGGCAGCGCACCAGACGGTACAAACCTGTATCGACGAACCGTTTCGGGTTCTTTTTCTTCGCGGCACTCTTCTGCGCATCGCTGATACTCTCTAACAAGATGCCGCAAGCCACCACCGCAGCGCCTATCCATGCCCACAACTCGCTATTGTGCGGTCCGTTCGCCAGCCGGAAAGCCACAGGGCTCACCTGCGCCACATACAACAGCGCGCAGAACAGCCAAATCACGATCATCACGCCGGCAGGCTTCTTGTCAGAATGGCCCTCGCCGTACAGAATCTTACGATACCCAACCGCCTTGCGTTCGCGCACCAGCAGGTACGTTCCTAACCGCACGCCGAAGATGAACAGCAGCACTAACATCGCAATCGTCGGAATCGTGAGGTTCGCATGGTACATCACACCCATCGCCACCGCTAGAGCGGCGATACCGTACCCGTAACCGAGACTGAAGAAATACACAAAGTATTTCCACCCCACTGCGGACACCGCCATCGCCACCGCAAAAAGAATCAATAAATCTGTCATAGTATTTTGTTGTTTATATTGTTGTATATATTATCCGTTGTGTTCGCCGTTCGCGAATTGCGAACACTTAGGTAATTGCATATTTGTAGTTGTTTTTATATACCCCTCCATATATAAGTCAAAAAATAGCCCGAATCTATCACCTTCGCGTTCGGCAAGGAGGTTACAAAAGTCGATACCACTCCGCTTAATCGACGAGGTAACTCCTGCCTTCGCTCTCCCCATGCGGAACGCTTTGCTGGTTCCTGTGGGGACCCCAATATATGTGGACTATTTTTCTATTAGTTCGTAATTGGTGGAACGGCCGCCCTCATCAGTCTTGCGGAGGATGCCTTTTTCTATCAAGGATTGTATGTCACGCAGCGCTGTGTCTTGCGAGCAGTGATTGATCTTGGCGTATTTCTGCGTAGTCAGTTTGCCATCGAAACCATCCCATAGCCGATTGATGATTTTCCGTTGCCGTTCGTTCAGTTCTGTCTCTTTGTGTTCGCTCCAGAAAGATGCTTTCTGCAGTACTCGGTCTGTTGTCTGCAACGAAAAGAGCAGTGCATTATGCAATGTTTTTACAAACCATAGTAACCAAAGCGTGATATCTATTGAGCCTTTCTGCGCTTGTTCCAACGCATCGTAATACTCCTTGCGCTGCTTCATTATCTCTGCCGAAAGGCTATAGAAACGCCGGCTGCTGTTGTCCGCACGTGCAAGCATCATCTCGGTAATGGTGCGCGCCATGCGTCCGTTGCCATCATCAAAAGGATGGATTGTTACGAACCATAAATGTGCTATAGCCGCACGCAGTATCGGGTCGGTGTCATTCGGGGTGTTGCACCATGCGGTGAATTGTTCCATCATTGCCGGAACCATATCGCTTGACGGAGCTACAAAATGCACTTTCTCTTTGCCCATAGGTCCGCTAACCACTTGCATCGGCTCGTCTCCCACACGCCAGTTAGCAACCGTTATCTTGTAGCCGTCGCTATAACCGGTCGGGAAGAAAGCGGCATGCCATCCAAACATCCGTTCCGCAGTAAGTGGATCCGCAAATGCTTGTGTGGCCTGCATCATCGCATTCACCACCCCTTCGGTATAATGGTCACTTCGCTCATTGCCCGCCGTTTCTAATCCCAGATGCCGTGCAACGCTGCTTCGTACGCTATCGGCATTCAGCGTCACACCTTCTATCTGGGATGAACCGATGATCTCCTGTGTGACGGCTTCCACCTGTTGCGCAAGGCCTTCAAAGCCCAGCGCAGACATGCGTCCCAGCAACTGCCCTTGCAAGGTGTGTACTTCGCCTAAATGTAATAGCAGCGCATCGGCATCCCATTCGAAACGGGGAAACCTGTCATTTTGCCATAGATAAACGGTATTCATAGTGTATTTGTTTTCTATATCTTGCAACAAAAATCGTGCCTAATCTCCGCACTTTTGCGGCGAATTGGTCGTTTTTTCTCCGCATCATTCTTTGTTCATTTACGTTTTTGTGTTAATAGATTCGCGTTTTTATATACCCCCCTCCATATATAAGTCAAAAAAGAGCCCGAATCTATCACCTTCGCGTTCGGGAAATGTGAACTTATTTTATTACACCCATTCTATCCCCCTCAAGCATGCCGGTAACTTACCTCCTGCGGCTTTATGATGCGCGATGCAGGCGCAGCAATGCCCGTGACGCGGACATCCCTCTTTTGTACAGGGGCAATCTATGTGGTTATGTGGGCAGGGCATGGTTTATTCTGTTATATTATCCTTAACAATTTCGCGTTGCAAAATTACTATTTTTTTTGCAAATATGCAAATAATTTAAGAAATTTGTAGCAAAAAATTGAAATATGATATATGGATATATCCGCGTAAGTTCTGACAAGCAGACAGTTGAGAACCAGCGGTTTGAGATTGAACGGTTCTGCAAAGTGAATAATATGCACATTGACGGTTGGATTGA
>JAFSLP010000036.1 GCA_017448345.1 Paludibacteraceae bacterium
GTATCAGCGAGGCTCGTCCGTGCATTGAGACCGTAGCGCAGATCCGTCACAGCGAGCCTATCGGTCTGGTGGGCGATTATCATCCGCTTGCCAAACTGCCGCTCAGTCCGCATCCCTTCGGCTGGGACGAGAGAAGATAAGACATGCACGATTCGGTCATGTACGGTGTACCATTTAATCATTTATAGATGAAAGGCAACATTAAAATACTATTTATCGGTCTGCTGGTCGGATTGCTCAGTTCCTGCGTGACGTCACGGAAAGTGAACTATATGCAGGAGCCGGACAAGTATATCCCGCACTACGCAGACACGCTGAGTTTCGAGGATTATACGTTGCGAATCGGCGACAGGCTCTACATCTACGTCTATTCGCTCAATGAGGAAATCATGAAGATGTATAACTCCGGTGGAACGAATGCTTCGCAGATGCGTCAGCAGATGGGACAGGGGAGCACATATGGTTCCTATGACTTGTACACCTATCTGGTGGATCAGGAGGGTAATATAGACTTCCCGACTATCGGAAAAATCTATGTGCGCGGACTGACCACGCGGGAAGTGAAGAAGAAACTGGAAGAAGAGTTGGGCACACTGCTTAGCGAACTGCCCGGAGGGTTCAGCATGGTTTCCGTGGAAGTGAATATCGTGAACCGCAGTTTCTCCATTATCGGCGCACAAAGCGGCAGATATGCCATCAACAAAGAGAAGATGACCATCTTCGAGGCACTGGCGATGGCTGGCGACTTGGGCGAGTTCAACAGCCGCAAAGAGATCAAACTGGTGCGCGAGAAAAACGGTGTGACGACCATCAAGACCTTTGATGCGCGGTCCAAAGACATCATCAACTCGGAATACTATTACGTAGAACCGAATGACATCATCTATATCCGCCAGATACCGGGTTATAGTTTCGGTATCAACTCGGCGGCAACGGCGGTAGGTGTGACCGCTACCACTATTTCGTTCGGAATATTTGTTTACTCGGTGGTTCAGACGGTTATCCGTCTATCGACTCCCAAAGCCGCCGCCACAACCCCGCAAAATTAATAAGCCATGAGAAAGATTCAAACTATATTTCTGCTCTTGCTCATGGCTGTAGCCATGACGGGGTGCTATTCCCATCGTGCGATAGGTTACCTGCAGGAACCGACGAAGTCCAACAAACTGCCGGTATATGACAGCGTGCCCTACCAGCCCTACCGCATCCGTGTGAACGACGAGATTATCTATCGCCTGATAACCATGGATGAGACCATCTCCAAATCGCTTGGTACTAACACTTCTAATACGGGTCAGTATGCCAACTCGTACCGTGTCTTTGCAGACGGAACGGTGGATCTGCCATTCCTCAAACCCATCAAAGTACAAGGTCTGACGGAGACGGAGGCGCAAGATACGCTTCGTGCCGCATTCAAAGAGATTATTCCGGATGCGGATGTGAAAGTGGCGTTGTATAACAAGTACTTCTCTGTGGTCGGCGATGCGAATGCCGGACGCTATTTTATCTATAAAGAGAAGATGAATATCTTCCAAGCGCTTGCCATGACAGGCGATGTGATGAATAGCGGTGACAGACGACACATACGTATCATCCGTCCGCGTGACGGAGGGCAGGAGCCGGAGATACTGGAATTTGACATGCGTACCAATTCGATTATCGATTCGAAGTATTATTACGTGTATCCGAACGATGTCATTTATGTGGCACGAACCAAGGACAGTTTCTTCAAGGTGCCGACCTATACCGGTTTCCTCGGCCTGATTACCAGCAGCGTGTCACTCTTGATTACGGTACTCAACCAAGTATTATTACTTAGCAGATAGACTATGAGCAACAGTAATTCATATTACAATCCGGGTGGTAATAACCAGTATTACAATCCGGGCGGCAACAACCAGTATTATCAGCCGGGCGGTAACAACCAGTATTACCAGTCCGGAAATAACCAGTATTACTATCAGGGGGGGAATCAGCAGTATTATCAGCAGGACCCGACCCAGCAGCAAGGAGATGACGAAGAGGGGTCGATGAATTTCAACCCTGTGGAGTGGCTTTTCACGTTCCTGCATTATTGGTATCTGTTTGTCATTGCCCTTGCTATCGCATTGGGTCTGGCGATGCTCAAGAACAGGCGCTGGATACCTACTTATTATTCGCAGGGCACGATAGTCATCAAGGAGAGCGGCACGTATGGCGGCTCGGCTATGGCGCTCATGAGCGGTTTCGGCGTGGACGCAGGCTATAAGAACGTGAATAACCAGATGATCATGCTCGGTTCGTATGACCTGATGAGCAGGGTCGTGGACTCGTTGCCTTTCCTTGATGTGGAGTATATCACGCAGGGGCGGTTCAAGACGCGGCAGTTATACCGCCAGACGCCTATACTGATTGAGTCGAAGCATCTGGACCCTCGCGCGTACGGGGTGCTCTACCAGCTGACTTTCGGCAAGAACGGCACCATGCATATCTCTGCGGCGGATGACAACATGAATGTGGAGCTGGACGCGCGCTATGGAGAGCCGGTGTCGTGTCCGTTGTTCGAGATAACCATCTGGCCCACGGAGCTGATGGTCAATTCCGGTAAGATATACTTCCGTTTCCGCAGTCACGAGTCGCTGGTGGATGAGTTCATGAGCCGTCTGCAACTGTCGTTCGTGACGGAGGGGTCAACGGTTCTGGCGCTCTCGCTGGTCAGCGAGACGCCGCAACGAGACTGTGAGTTCCTCGACAAACTGGCTGAGATATACCTCCTCCAGAACCTTGAGCAGAAGAATGAGGTCGCGGAGAACTCTAT
Source organism: Paludibacteraceae bacterium (assembly GCA_017448345.1). GTDB lineage: Bacteria > Bacteroidota > Bacteroidia > Bacteroidales > Paludibacteraceae > Colicola. The sequence goes on from JAFSLP010000036.1 coordinate 2,798, forward strand.
CCGTTTCATCAACCAGCAGCTGGCTAACCTGCAGGCGTCGCTGCAAGTGAGCGAAGGAGCCATGACCGATTTCCGGCAGGAGAACAAATTCGTGGATGTCAACTCCTATGCCGGACAGCTGATGAGTATGATCAGCACCTATGACCAGCAATCGATGGAGCTCCGCCTGAAAGAGACTTATTTCGATTACCTCATCAATTATATCCATACCAACATCGAGAACGATGCCGTCATTGCGCCTACCACGATGGGTGTGTCGGAGCCGATGCTGATGACGCTGGTGCAGCAACTCAACGACCTCCGTATCCAGCGGGGAGAACTGACGGAGAAGAACGTCTATTATGCCAAATATACCAAGGACATTGAGAATGTGAAGACGGCGATAGAGGAAGTGGTCACTTCGATGCGCGCGTCGCTGGAGATTGAGAAAGAAGACCTCCGCAACCGCTACAATGAGGTGGAGAAATCCATCAAGACCTTGCCGGAGAAAGAGTTGCAGATGGTGGCTATCGAGCGTAACTACCGCATTGATGACAACTACTACACCTTCTTCCTCCAGAAACGTGCTGAGGCGGAGATACAGAAAGCCTCCAACACGCCGGATAACAGCATCATGGACAAGGCGCGTACAACGGCGGTGATGAATGCCAAAGCCAAGTCGAAGACCACCACCACCTATCTGGTCATCGGCTTCCTCATTCCGCTGGTGCTCATCATCCTCAGCGAGCTGCTTAATAACAAAATCCGTTCGCCGAAAGACGTTGTCAAACTGAAGATGTTCCGTCTCATCGGTACACTCCGTCATGCCCGCAACCAGAACCCTACACTGGTGCGTGCTTCGCCGCGGTCCAGTTATTCGGAGATGATGCGTGCTATCCGTACGCGTATAGAGTTCGTCTTGAGGCGCAAGGACAAGATGGTCATCTGTGTCACCTCTACGGAGTCCGGTGACGGTAAGACATTCCTCTCCACCAACCTTGCTGCGCTCTATGCCATGACGGGCAAGAAGACGCTGCTGATTGACCTCGACTTGCGCAAGCCGAACATCCACACCAAGCTCGGCATGGAGAGCGGTAATGGTATGTCCAACTACCTCATCGGAGACTGCGAGTTCAGTGATACCATGGAGATGGACACGCCCTTTGCTTTTGATTTCTGCCGTGCAGGTACTATCCCGCCTAACCCGGGCGAACTGGTGCACTCCGACAAACTGGCGGCTCTCTTTAAGGACCTGCGCGAGAAATACGATTATATCGTCATCGATACCTCGCCTATCGGACTGGTGCCCGATGCCTATGCCATTATCGAGCAAAGCGACATGTGCTTGTTCGTCATCCGTTGTATGCAGACCAACAAATCCTTCTGCAAGCAGACACTGGAGCAGATGCGCGAAGTGGTGGACAAGCCGGAGAAAGTGCAGTTGGTACTCTCGGATATTCCTACCGAAGGTCGTCACTCCTATGGTTCCGGCTATGGCTACGGTTATGGCGGGTACGGCGGTTACGGTTACGGTCACTTCGGCTATGGCGGATACGGCGGTTATGGTTATGGCTACGGCTCCAATAACAGCAATGCGAAACGCTATGGCAAGCTGTACGGCAGGCTGTACGGCAAACTGGCGAAGGATGAAAAGGCGTACCGTTCGTATTATTACTACCACCATGACGAGGACGATGAAGATTCGAAGAACGAGGAGGGTGGTGCTACCAATCAGGAGTAATTATGCAACCGGCTTTTGACAACGATAAGTATATCCGCATTCAGTCTGAGCGCATCCGTGAACGGATAGCCCAGTTCGGCAACAAGTTGTACCTTGAGATGGGCGGTAAGTTGTTCGATGACATGCATGCAAGCCGTGTGCTGCCCGGTTTTCTGCCGGACAGCAAACTGCGTATGCTGACCCAGTTGCAGGACTCGCTGGAGATTCTCATCGTGCTTTCTGCCGAAGATATCGAGCGCAACAAGGTCCGTCAGGACTTGGGTATTACCTATGACGAGGATGTGCTACGGCTGCGCGAAGAGTTTACACGGCGCGGATTCTTGGTCTCTTCGGTGGTAATCACCCACTACTCCGGTCAGCGTTCGGCGGACGCATACCGGCAGAGGCTTGAGCGAAAAGGCATCAGGGTCTATTATCATTATATCATCGAGGGTTATCCCCATAATGTGGAGCTGATTGCCTCGGATGAGGGCTTCGGGCGCAATGACTATGTGGAGACGACGAGGCCGCTGGTGGTCGTCACGGCACCCGGACCCGGCAGTGGGAAGATGGCGGTCTGCCTGAGCCAGTTATATAATGAACACGCGCGCGGACGTGAAGCCGGATACGCGAAGTTTGAGACCTTCCCCGTTTGGAACCTGCCCCTCAAGCATCCGCTCAATATTGCTTATGAAGCGGCTACTGCGGACCTGCAGGATGTGAATATGATTGATCCCTTCCATCTGGAGGCGACGGGAAAGACGGCGGTGAACTACAACCGCGATATAGAGATTTATCCGGTGCTGGATGCACTCTTCACCTCTATCTATGGTCAGAACCCCTATAAGTCTCCCACGGAGATGGGCGTGAACATGGTGGGCTTCTGTATCAGCGATGACGAAGCGGTGCGCGAGGCATGCAAACAGGAGATTATCCGCCGTTATTTCCAAGCGCTATGCCATCTGGCGAACGGCAAATGCAATGATGCGGAGATTAAGAAACTGGCTCTGCTGCAGCAGCAGGTGGGTATCAACACCGCCTATCGCCGCACAACGGTGGCGGCACGTGAACGCAGGGCACTCAGCGGAGCCATGCATGACGGCGTCTTTGCACATGCAGCGGCTATCGAACTGCCCGACGGACGTATCATCACCTCGGAGGCGGGAGACCTCTTGGGCTCATCGGCGGCACTACTGCTCAATGCCATGAAGGAGTTGGCGGGTATAGACCACGCGGTACGGCTTATTCCGGAGAATATCATCGAACCGATACAGCAGACCAAGATGACCTACCTGCACGGCAGGAACCCGCGTTTGCACACCGATGAAGTGCTGGTGGCGCTCTCTGTACTCTCCTTGCAGGACGAGAACTGCCGCCGCGCGCTGGAGACACTGCCCCTACTCAACGGATGTCAGGCGCACTCCACCGTGATGTTGAAGGAAGTGGACTGGAGAACATTTAAGAAATTAGGAATAGATTTAACAACTGACCCCGCGAAGAAATAACCACTGCGCAAGAGAACTCGGGTGAGAATCCCGGACTGACCGGCAACTGTGATTACCGATAGGTATAAGCCAGATCGCTTGCATTTCGCGTTGATTGAGAAGTCCTCCTGGATTAGGACTAACAATGACAAAACATATTCTTTTCATACTGCTTGTTGCGCTCTGCGCGCCCTCTGTATTCGCCCTCAGCGATGCAGAGACGGATTCCTTGTGTAGCCGCTTCCAAATAGAGGAGGTGGAGGTGACGGCGCGTGCGCTTGACAAGGATGTCATCGTTCCGCAGACGCTCAAAGGAGCTGAACTGCAGCGCCTTAACGCACTCTCGGTGGCGGATGCCTTGCGCTATTTCTCCGGCGTGCAACTCAAGGACTATGGAGGAGTGGGGGGCATCAAGACCATTAACGTACGCTCGATGGGCTCGCAGCACACAGCGGTCTATTACAACGGGGTGCAGCTCGGCAACGCCCAGAACGGACAGGTGGACTTGGGGCGCTTCTCCTTGGATAACATGGAGGAGATACAGCTCTTCAACGGGCAGAAGTCGGACATCTTCCAGTCTGCACGGGAGTTTGGTGCGGCTGGGAATGTCTATCTCACCACGCGCAAACCTTATTTCAAGGAGGGTGAGCGGGTGCATGTGCGCGGACAGATGCGGTTTGGCTCGTTTGCCTTGGCGAATCCGAATGTGGGAGTGGATGTCCGGCTGACGGAGACCCTCTCGCTCACGATGGACGCGGAGTATGTCTATTCGGATGGAAAATACCCCTTCCGTTACCGTCGCGTGCTGCCTTCCGGCGAGACGGCGTATGACACCACCGCCGTCCGTCAGAACGGTGACGTGAACGCCGTGCGCACGGAACTCGGCTTGCATCATTATTACCGCACTACGGGGTTCTGGAGACTACATGCCTATAACTACTATAGTGAGCGCGGAGTGCCGGGGGCGATCGTCAATAATGTCTGGCGCAACGGGGAGCGCCTATGGGACCGTAACACCTTTGCGCAGGCGCAGTGGCAGGACAGATGGTTCAACCGGTGGGACATGCGCTTCCTCTTCAAGTACGCCAACGACTATACCCATTACCAGAACTATGATGTCCGCCTGCTCCCCTCCAATAACGAATATACCCAGCAGGAGTTCTACCTCTCGCTGGCGAATAAGGTACGCCTCTTCAGCTGGTGGGATGTGTCGCTGGCGTATGACTACCAGTATAACACGCTCGACAGGAAGAACCTGTTAACGGAAGATGTGACGGAGCATTTTCTGAGGCATTCCCACTGGCTGTCGGCGGCTACGGCGTTTAATATCAAGGAATACGTGCGCGCGCAGGCTTCGGTGTTAATGACGGCTGTGCAAAATACCCACTTACTCTTCTCCCCCTCTGAGAGGGGGGCGGGGGGTGTCCCAATCCCCAAATTCACCCCCGGACTCTTTTTCTCTTTCCGGCCATACCCGAAGATGGATTTGGCGCTCAATGCCTTCTACAAGCAGAGTTACCGTTATCCCACTTTCAATGACCTCTATTATACGGACCTCGGCAATGCGTCCTTGCGCCCTGAACTGGCGAGACAGCACTCTGTCGAACTGGCGTATAAGACGAACCTGCCTTCTTTGAGCCATAAGGCGGTCTTGCACCCTGACGGTCTTTCTTCTTTGAGCGTAGCGGTCTCTTATTACTATAACCGTGTGACGGATAAGATTATCGCCTATCCGAAGGGACAGCAGTTCCGCTGGACGATGCTGAACCTCGGTACAGTCAAGATTAACGGAGTGGATGCCAAGGCGGACATGTCGCTCTGCCTGCCCTTGCGTTTTGTCCTCCGCACGCGTCTTAACTACACCTACCAGACCGCTATCGACCTCACCAATCCCGCTGACTCCTATTACGGGCACCAGATACCCTATATCCCGTGGCATAGCGGCAGCGTGGTGCTCGGCTTGGACTGGCAGAGCAGACGCGGCGACCACTACGGGCTGAACTACTCGTTCATCTATGTCGGTGAGCGGTACAGCCAGCAGGAGAACACCGTCTATAATCATGTGCAGCCATGGTACACGCATGACCTCTCGCTGTATGGAGAGTGGGGTGTCAAACCCGTCTGGCTCAAAGCGAATATTGAAATCAACAACCTGCTCGGACAGGATTACGAAGTGATCCAAAACTATCCGATGCCTAAACAAAACATACGATGCACACTTGCCGTAAGATATTAAATCTGTATTCTGTACTCTGTATTCTGTCAGCGATAGCGGTCTTCCCCTCCTGCCGCACGGACGAAGTGGTCTATCCCACTATCGGCACGCATATCACCGATGAGCCGCGTCAGGGAGGATTGTATGTCCTCTGCGAGGGGAATATGGGTGCCAACAAGGCGCGTCTCGACTATATCAATCTGGAGTCCGGTACCTATTATAGCAACTGGTACGGCTCGCAGAACCCCACGCAGATGAAGGAACTGGGCGATGTGGGAAACGACCTGCAGCAGTACGGTAACAGGCTATATGCCGTCATCAACTGTTCGCATAAGATTGAGGTCATGGACCTGCAGGCGCGCCATATCGCCAAGATTGACATCCCCAACTGCCGCTATATGGCGTTCAAGGGAGGTAAGATGTACGTCAGTGCCTATGTCGGTTCGGTGGCTACGCCGGAGATGCTCGGTTCCGTCTTTGAGATTGACACCGCCACACTCTCCGTCACACGCGAAGTGAAGGTCGGGCATCAGCCGGATGAACTGAGCATAGTGGATGACAAGTTATATGTCTGTAACTCAGGCGGTTATCTAATGAATAGGTATGACTCCACGCTATCCGTCATCGACCTCAACACCTTCACCGAGACGGAGAAAATCACGGTAGGGCTTAACCCGACACGGATCCGCGTCGATGACCAAAAACACCTCTGGGTATGCTGTCAGGGCAACTACAGGAAAGTCAAACCGCAGATTGTCGTGCTGGACGGTGATGAGATAATCACCCGTATTCCTACTCCCTGCGCGAACATATCGCTCTTGGGTGCGAATGCCTATGTCTTGGATGCCGAGAACAAGGAACTGAAACTCTTCTCCACCATTGACTGTCAACTATCAACTGTCAACTATCAACTGTCAACTATGGAGCACCCATACGGACTGCTGGCGACCAACGAAGCGCTGTATATCTCCGACGCGAAGAACTACGTCTCCTCGGGCGTGCTCCATTGCTTCGGCTATGACGGCACGGAACACTGGAGGGCTTCTACCGGCGATATTCCCGCACATTTCTGCCGCGTGACCAAGGCGTTTGAGCTGTACGGAGACACCGCCGCGAAACCGGCTACGGGCACCTCGTCGCCCTATATCTCGAAGGTCTATGACTATGTACCTGCCATGGGGCAGTTCGTCAACCTGCTGCCCGAATACAAGGAGGGCGATGATGCAGCAGCGATGTGCCACAAATGCGAACAGGCGATTGCCAACAACGCCGGAGGTCTGGTATGCTTGGGAGGATGGGGTGGATATATCACCTTCGGATTTGACCATCCCGTGGACAACAAGGACGGCTTCGACCTCCGTATCCTCGGCAATGCCTTCCTCATGAGTGGCAGTGACACCTACGGCAGCAGCGAACCCGGTATTGTCTTGGTCAGCCGTGACGACAACCAAAACGGTCTGCCCGACGATACGTGGTATGAACTCAAAGGAGCCCTCTACGACGACCCCTCCACGCTCCATACCTACACCAAGACTTACACGCGCGAAAGCGATACGCTCCGCAACCCCTTCCATACGCAGCCCTATTTTCCGCAGTGGGTGAAGGAGGAGAGCATCACGTTTACCGGCGCAAGACTGCCATCGATGACGGAGAGCGTCAACGGACAGAACGTGCAGAGAATATTACCTTTCGGCTATGCGGATAACAAGCCGAACACAGATAGCGAGGGAACAAGTTTTGATATATCGTGGGCTGTAGATGCGGATGGCAAATCTATTTCTCTGCCATGCGTAGATTTCGTCCGTATCTACACTGCGGTTGACGAGGATAACGGTGCAACAGGCGAATTGAGTACGGAGCTGTCCGGTGCCATCGACCTCCATCCACCCACCGACTAACCACCCTCCACCCACCGACTAACCACCCTCCACGCTCCGTCGAAACGGCTACCGTTGCGCTATGAATCCGCTACCCCGGAGCGTCCTCCCGTTGAAGCGGGAGGAGCGGCCTCCGCCTAGAAGGGTTATGAATCCGCTACTGTTGCGCTACCCTTGCGCTACCCCGGAGCGTCCTCCCGTTGAAGCGGGAGGAGCGGCCTCCGCCTAGAAGGGCAATAAAACGTATACCCTTGCTATACCCTTGCTATACCTTTGCGCTACCCTTGCGCTACTGAAGGTTTAACAACCCTCTATATATTAACAACCATTTATTAACAATTTTAAAAACAAAACAAATGAAAAAACAAATTCTTTTCGTAGCCGCTCTGGCACTAACCTTTGCGGCTTGCCAACCCAACTACGATGTTGAGGACAAGACTGTCGCTACCTTCGAGGAGGCTGCTATCACACCTGCCGAAACCGAGAGCGTCTTCAAGTATTCCAAAGACACAGTAGCATTCTTGAAGAGCGGTAACTATGAAATCCAGCAGACCATCAGTTGGGCTGGGCTTTCCGTTGCCGGTGGTGTTGTTTCCAACCAGACTACCACGGATGTGGAAAAAGGCTATGAGGATGCCTATAAATCTGCCGTTGGTGGTCCTCATGCAGGTAGGAATTTCCTTGTCTGGTATTCCGATGCCTATTCTCCAAACGTAATCAAACTGAAGAATGCAGCTACTGTTCCGGGTATGTATGTTTGCAACACGGCGCTTGTTGAGAAGATGATTAAAGACGGTGACGGAATGTCTGATATCATTGGTGGTTTCACCGATGACGACTATCTGTTGCTCACTATCGGCGGTTCGCTTGAAGGTAAGGAAGTCAATAATACGGTAGAGTTCTATCTGGCAAAAGGAAAGAACATCGTTAACCAATGGACATATGTGGATTTGAGTACGCTTGGAAAGGTGGACGAACTGCATTTTACGATGACGGGTACCAAATCCAATAAGTATGGTCTGACAACTCCGACCTATTTCTGTATGGACGACCTCGGTGCTAAAAAGTAATGAAACGCTTACTGATAAGTAAGACAGGGTGCCTTCTCCTCTTCCTCTTGCTCGTCGGGTGCGCCAAGCACCCGGCGGAGCAGGGGAGTGTGGTGCCGGCATCCAACAAGTATGCTGTGGGTTTCCTGCTGACACAGACGGATACAGCCGTCATTGTCGAGGTCTTCAAGCCCTACCAGCGCATGGTCATCAAGGAGCCCCTCCGGCGTATCGGTACTATGAGCACCGTGCAGGTGGGCTTCCTCCATGCGCTGGATGCGCTGGACGCACTGGTGGCGGTCTGTAATCCCGAACTCATCTATACGCCCCTGAAGGGGACGGAGACAGACCTCGGTGACTCCATGAAGCCGAGTGCGGAGAGGGTGCTGCAGGCTGGGCTGGATGCCCTCTTGGCGGTCAACTATGGGCAGTACGACAATCTCGAGGCGGCACGGCTGGACAAATTAGGGGTGCCCGTCATCTATATCAACGAATGGCAGGAAGGCTCGCCCCTTGCACGTGCCGAATGGATACGTCCCATAGGTGCCTTGGTGGGCAAACTGCACGAGGCAGATTCTCTCTTCAATGAGATAGAGAGCAAGTACCTCTCCCTGTCAGCCGAAGGCGGTCTGACAGCACAGTGCTCTGACAGTGCAGCGGTCCAACAGCATAGCGGTCTTACAGCCCAGCGTTCTAACAGCGAAGGCGTTCTAACAGCAGAGCGTTCTAACAGTGCAACGGTCTTACAGCCCGAAGGGCGGTCTATCATGTCCGGTAACAACTTCAGGGGCACATGGTACGTGCCTTCCGGCAAGAACTACTTGGCTTATCTCTTCAAGGATGCAGGGGCGCAGTATCCTTTCTATGACGATGACCGTGCCACCTCTATTCCTTTGACGATGGAGGAGACTATCCATTATTTCCACGATGCGGATGTATGGGTGGGTGCCGGAGGAAACAGCCTTGCCGAACTGGCTCAGATGGACGAGAAGCACACATGGTTCAGAGCCTATCAGACGGGACGTGTCTATAACTGGCGCAAGCAGCGACTGCCCGGAGGAGCGAATAACTTCTGGGAGCGTGGGGTGGTGCACCCCGAAGAGATGTTGGAGGATGTGATTAACATCCTCAATAACGCCCCTGACTCCGTCCTGCACTTCGCTACCAAGCTCTATTAAAAAACGCTCCAAGAGAGCGTTTTTTGAATTAATAAGTAATAATTAATAATGCGAATCAGCAGTTGAGACAACCTCAAACAGTCTTCGCTTTTAAGTTAATTTTATGTGTTATTTTTATTAAAAATAGTTGCTCAAAAACTTGCATATCTCGTTGATTTTTAGTAACTTTACAGTCTAATA
>JAFSLP010000037.1 GCA_017448345.1 Paludibacteraceae bacterium
AACTGACCGGGGGCGGAGACGGTGGTCTTGAGCCCTTTCAGGTCCTCACGGCGGTAGAACGGCTGCACGTTGAATCCTTCCGGCGTGCGCCATACCAGCTTCTTGTCGAAGTCGGCACCTTTCAGGTCAGCGATGATTTTGGCTTTCCATGTCTCAGTGGAGACCGGCGCAAAATCCGCCAACATGTTTACTTTGTTTTCTGCCATGCTTTTAATGTGTTTAATGTATTTGATTTATTTGTTTGTTGTGTTTGCTTAGGGTTTTCTATTTTTGTTGTTTCGTCGTTTCATTTCTCTTTGTATTGGGGAACGCTGTTGGCGTTTCCTTTGCCCCCTTTTTATTTCTTTCACAAAACAACGTACAAAATTACATCTTTTTCTGCATATATGCAAGAATTTTCGCCAAATTCTGCTCAAAAACTTTATTTTTATCCGTTTTGGGCACATCGCGAGCCGTATTTCTTGATTTTTGCGTCTCAAAACAAAGAGAAGCGCCCGAAAGCGCCTCTCTTTTTCACAATTTCTTATCTCACATACGTTTAAACGGCTATTTCTTGCTCGCGTCGTAGGTCTCGACGGTTTTTGTTTGGATTACCACACTGGTATCGCCTTTCTGCCATGCCTCGCTCCGGGTTGTGATGGTTCGTGTCACATTGCAGGACGTCAGAGCTGCCATCCCCGCTATCGCGGTTATAATCATTATGCGTTTCATAAATAAAATATTAATTATTAATTATTAATTTAAGAAAGCCGCGCCTTTTGGGCGCGCTTTCTTACAGCACCTCCGGCCATACCACGGAGTGTGACTCCTCCTTGTAGTTCTCCCATCCTTTGGCGAACAGCCAGCCGTTGAAGGTGGTGTACTTGAAGCCCGAAGCCTTGCGTGCCTCGTTGTAGGACGCTTGGTCTTGGGTCATGTGCATCAGGTCCTCTGCACGCTCCAATGCCGCGAGACGCACCGTGCGGAACTTGGTGTGCAGCGCCATCTCCTTCGAGGTCGGAGGCGTGCTGCGTGCGTCACGCACTTGGGTGAACTTGCGTTTGGATGCCTTCCGGTAGTTATATACCGTGCGGTACTTCTTCGAAATCTTGCCCGATACATGGTCAATCGGGTCTAAATAAACAACATCTGCCATAGTTTTGTTTGGGTTTGTGACCGCCCTTGGTCTCTACTATTGCATCGACCATATATGGGCGATCTGGTTAATCATTCTTCTTTCTTTTCGCGGGATGCCATCCCGCTTCTTTTTTTGTCCTGTTCTCTGCGGTATTCCGCAGAGCCTTTTCTTTCTTCGTTCATTGCGTCGGGATTTAATCCCGACATCGGCTCTATGAGCCGCCTGTGTGCTCTTTGGTTCTGTGCGCCCACTTGGCAGCTCTCTGAGCGCGAGTTTTCTCCCTTAGGTTCTGCTCTCGCGGTTAGTACCGCGAGCCTCTGTTTTCTGTTTAGTCCTCGAGGCTGTTTCCGCGAGCCTCTCTCGGCTTTCCGACGAAGCGTAGCGGTCTGGATTATCCTGATTCTCCAGCCGCCGCCTCCGCCTTACGCCAACTTCTCATACTCTTTCGCGAAGATATACCCTCGCAATGAGGTGTACTTGCTCTGCGCCTCGAACGCGGTTTTGTACTCCGCTTTTTGTTCCGGTGTCAGTGCTTTGATAGCAGCATAGGTCTGCTGGAACTTGGTGTGAGTTGCAATCTCTTTCTCGGAGTACGGCTTTTTTGCCAAGTCACGCGGTTCACAGATGCGACCGGTGCACAGCGTGCGTCCGCGTTTCTGGAAATACGTGTCCGAATGTTCGCAAATCTTCCCACGGTACTCTTTTACCATGTCAATAGGTTTGTACTTTGCCATAATAGTTTAGGTTTTAAGTGTTTAACAATAAATATTTTTTATCCGTCTCTCATACGTATCTCATACGTGTTCAAGACCTTGGATTTTGTCCTTCTCTCAAACGCGAGTGCAAAATTACAACAAAAATGCGAGCCCGCAAAAAATGTGAACCCGCAAATTTAATCACGATTGAAAAATCGGTTTTTATTGGCTTAAATTGCACCCTACATAACTGCTTAAATCATGTACTTCGGTGATATACAAGAAATCTCTGTTGTGTATCGCAAAGTAGTACTTCTTCCCGTATTTCCGGTATTTGAGCCAACCATGCACAAGTATGTTCAATGCCTGTGTCGGTGTCTTGTCATCGGCTATCGGCACTTTGTTTGCCAAGTTCCGTGCCACTTGTTCTTTACTTATCCGTAGCATTTTCTTTTTCCTTTCTGTTACGAATTTTCGTTGCGAACTTCACCATCAGCACCGCGCTGTTATACAGAGCCTCACAACTCGCCAAACCGCCTGACATGATGCCGATGAACCGCAGCCACGGGTTCTTGCCCTTGTTGTCCGAGAATGCTTGAAACCGGTTCTTCCCGTTCTCGTCCATGAATACCACCATAGCGGCTCGATGTTTCCGGTTTCCTTCTTGCCATAAATCAATCTCGTTAATTATGCGTTCCATAAACGCTTCATTCGTTTCTTTGCTTGCCATTTGCTTTGAAATTTAAAGGTTTAACATCATTCAACTGGAACGCTTCAGCGGCTTGGACGGTGTAGATGCCGTAGCGGTCATAGTACCGGGCACTGACCATCTTAAAATGTTTCATCATACTGTTGAGGTGGTCCGTACCGTTCCAGTTGAACGGCATCGGCACACAGTCTTTGATAGCATAGTACGGATGATTTTTGATGGCCACTCCACGTAGTTTCTGCTCCCAAAGCGTGACATAAATCTGCCTCTGCCGTTGCAGCGGAATAGCATTCCATTGCTCCTGTGCCGGCTTCACCATGTGTGCATACTGCGGAGCGATGTAGGGTGTCAGCAGGTCCACCATCACCGCCCAACTTCTACGTTTCCTCAAAATGTCGTCTAAAGCTTCCATAAATTTAATTTTCAAAAAAGTAGCAGGGTGACATCCTCTGTGGAGATTATAGAGGAGGGGTGTATATCTATGCAGAGAGTCTCCCCACTACGATTTTCTTTTTATTCTTTTGCTTCTTTTCTTTTTTGTCTTTTTGCCGTCGCCCGTTTTTGTATCCGCCAAGCTTGGCGGATCGGGCGGCGGCATTCCCTTGTACATTGTACTGCCCACTTGGCCTCCTTTGTACATTAAATGACTTTGACCGTCAGCTTGATCTCGTCGGCTTCCCAGTCGGGGTGCGTAGCGACAAACGCTTTGACGATTGCCCCCATCTCCTTGGTGTAAGCCGAAGCGGTCTTCTTGGCAAAATCCCGCTGCCCTGCGAGACTCCGCCACCGCTTGGCATCCTCGCCCTTGTAACGATGGGAGTTCATCATATCAATGACTTCCGTCCGCTGTAATTGGTACTTCTGCCCTTCTACCTCAAACTCACCACCATCCGGCGCGATAGCCACCGCTTCTTGTGTAGCTTCATCGCTGATCTCGTCAATACGTGCTTTGATTGCTTTCTCTTGGTTGCGCAACTCGCGCAGTTCTTTCAATTTATCTGCTTTCATAATCTGTCTATGTTTATTGTGCGGGATGTTATCCCGCGTTATTAATACTTTGTTTATTGCCGCCGGATTGTATCCGGCATTGTTATTAGTTTTGTTTGTTTGCCTAAAGCTGCCTATTTCGGCCTAAAGCTGCCTATTCTATCTCGCTTTAGATTCTTTATGTTGTGCCGACTGTCAGTCGGCTTTTTCTTTCTTCTTTTGCGCGGCATTGAATGCCGCATTGTTAATGATTTTGTTCCCTTCGGTGGCATTTTTGCCGCCGTTAGATTCTTTGTGTTGTGCCGACTGTCAGTCGGCTTTTTCTTTCTTGGTAGTTTCGCCATGGAGAATTGCCTTGACTTGGCAATTCGAACGGAAGGAGCCGCGGGGAGCACAGCTCCGACCCAGACCAATCCGGCATTACTCCTCGCAATGATGGCTCATTTCGTATTCCATTCGCTTGGCTGGATCTTCGAACTCATAGCGTTTGAAGATGTTGAGCAGTTCCTCTCTGCTCATCTGTTTGGGCTCACGCCCGATAGACCGCAACACCCGCAGCAACTTCGCCCGTTTGCGGTTCTCATCCGGCGTGACATACTCCAAATTGTCCGCCGACCAGTCGAGAATATCCCCATTGAGGTGGTCAATGACCATCCCCTCCGGTCTCGGTCCATACCAAGCCCCCGCCACCAAGAAATGGCAGTGCTTGGCTCCGAACTGCCGCAGAAAAGGGTAGTGCGTGCCGTTCCCGTTCGTGTGGGTACACTTGCGCGACCCTGCTTGTGCAATGTTCGGCTTGATCTCGCGCAACCCTAATTTGGTTAAAGACAAGAAATGTCCGTCCCTTGTGCAGTACAAAGGTTTCTCTGTCGGACATCGCCGCGCCTCGATGACGCCGCCGTCCGCCGTGTAGATACGTACTTTTGTGCGGTCATCCCCCACAAACCCGTAATCAATAATTTTCATTTTTGCCATAATTTGTTTGTTTATGACCGCCCGTATGGTCTCTTTGCATCCGCCAAGATTGGCGGATTTGTATTGACCATACATGGGCAATCTGGTTAAAATTATGACAAGCGCTTGTCGTTAGCTGTAAATCGATTTCGGTTGCAAAGGTACGGAAATCTTTCTCAAACAAATGCTGCTCAGCAGCAATCGTTTCGCTATATTTTGTTATCGCGCGCGACCTCTATTTTCTGCCTGCGATGATGTCTCGGATATGACTTTCAGACAGCCAAAAATCCCTTGCGGTCTTTTCGTAGGCATCCATAAATCCCATTCCTTGTCTTAGGTACTCCGTGAACTTGGCATTGATAGCTCTGTTACGCTCTTTGCGCAATGCAATTGCTTCTTCACTTGCTTTCATACTGTTTTTTTTGTTGTTAGTACAATTTGGTGCGAAAATCGTTTCTAAAATCACTTTTTCGCACCACAAATTTAATTAAACGGCGCGAAAGAAGCAAGAAAATTTAATTTTTCGCACCCAAACTATTGCGTATATAAAAAAAAAGCAGTACCTTTGCAGCGTCAAAAAAGCAAAGATTATGGAAATTATTGGCAGAACAAAGGAAGTCGCAGAATTGAATAAATATGTGTCTTCTAACAAACCGGAATTCATTGCCGTCTATGGACGGCGGCGTGTAGGAAAGACTTTTCTAATAACCAAGACACTTGAAAATCAAATGATATTTGAAACTTCCGGTGTCATTATGGGCGAGAAAGAAGATCAGTTTGCCGCCTTCAATCAAAGTCTCCGCAGAATAGGCTATGAAGGACCTACTTTGACCAATTGGATGGAGGCCTTTTTTACCTTGGAGCAACTGCTCACACCGCGTATTAAAGACGGCAAGAGATACATCATCTTTATGGACGAGTTACCATGTTTTGATACACAAGGAAGTCGTTTTGTGATTGCATTGGGACATTTTTGGAATAGTTTTGTGTCAAAGCATGATAATTTAATGCTCATCGTTTGCGGGTCGGCTACCTCCTGGATGGTGGATAATATTGTGGATAATAAAGGCGGCTTGCACGACCGTATCACACATTCCATCCACCTGCACCCGTTTTCACTTGTACAATGCGAGCAGTTCTGCCAGGCGTGCCATATCGCATGGGACAGGTTAGCTATACTTCAAACCTATATGGTCTTTGGTGGAATTCCGTACTATCTCAGTCTGATAGAGCCGGGAGAAAGTTTAACTATGGCTATTGACCGCCTGCTTTTTGCCAAACAAGGCGAACTGCATAACGAGTACAAGCGTCTTTTTGCTTCGTTGTTCAAACATCCGGAACCCTATTTAGCTATAGTGAAGACATTAGCGCAGCACCGTTATGGTCTGACACGCAACGAGATTGCTTCAGTCATGAAAATTTCCGACGGAGGCAAACTGACTAAACAACTGGAGAACCTTGAGAAATGCGATTTTATCAGTTATTATCGTACCAAAACAAGGAAAATCAATAAAAACGGGGGCATTTATATGCTTTCTGATTTCTTCACGCAGTTCTATCTCTCTTTCATGGAGAATGAGACCGATGAACAGTTCTGGACCCATAATTTCCGCTCCCCGAAAATAAATACCTATTTCGGTCTTTCGTACGAGCGCGTATGCATGGCGCATATACCGCAAATCAAAAAAGCCATAGGCATAGACCAAATCGGCACCGAGTACTACTCGTGGCGAAGCAATGACCCGAACCAACGCGCGCAAGTGGACTTAATCATCGAACGCGCTGACCGTATCATCAACCTATGCGAAATCAAATACAGCGAGGGTACTTATACGATTGACAAGTCCGAAGACCTCAAACTGCGCGTGCGCCAAACCGCTTTCGTGGACCAAACGCAAACGCGCTATGGAATCATGTCTACCTTTATCACTACGTACGGCTTGACTCCCAACGGCTATGCAAACAGCCTTTCGCATCAAATAACCATGGATGATTTGTTTCAACAATAACGCAAATTCTATTTATGTTTTAATGGAGAAAAATACCACATCCTTTGAGGGGACAAAGGATGTGGTAACAAAATCAAAGTCAGGCCATTACTGCGCTACGATGCTGACGGCATAGCCGCCACCTGCGGCGACGGGGATGGTGAGGGTCGTGCGGCTCGTGACCTCGCGGGTCTCAATGATATACGCCTGCGGGTTGGTGCGGTAGTCAGCGTCCGGCGCATCGCGGTAGATAGTCGCCGTGTAGCGGTGCTTGGGTTCAAGGAACGACAGGCGGATGACGGACTTGCGCGGCAGGGCTCCGTTGGTGGAGCCGACGAACCAGTTGTCCGAGTGCCTGTCCTGCCGTGCGGCGGTGATGTACGCACCCGGTTCGGCTTCCAAATAGACCGAGCGCTCCCAGTCCACCGGCACATCTTTGATGAACTGAAAAGCGTCGGCGTAGCGTTCGTAGTGTTCGGGCATGTCCGCCGCCATCTGTAACGGCGAATACATGGTCACGTAGAGCCCCAGTTGCCGCGCAAGGGTCGTCTGCGCCTGCGAGTGGTTCTCGGGGTTGTTGGCGGACATGTCGGTGACGAAGATACCGGGCGTGTAGTCCATCGGTCCGCCCTGCAAGCGCGTGAACGGCAGAATAGTGGTGTGGTTGACATTGAGCGCCGCGTAGGATTCGAACTCCGCCCCGCGTGCCGACTCATTGCCGAGCATGTTCGGGTAGGTCCGGCACAGCCCCGTCGGACGCACCGCCTCATGGGCGTTGACCATGATATGGTGTTTCGCCGCCTCGGTGATGCAATAGAGGTAATGGTTGATCGTCCACTGGCCGTAATGATGTTCGCCACGCGGCAGGATAGGTCCCACATAGCCCGATTTGACGGCATCATAGCCGTAGCGGTTCATCAGCGTGTACGCCTGCTCCAAATGGCGTTCGTAATTGCGCGTCGAGCCGCTGGTCTCATGGTGCATCAGCAGGCGGATTCCTTTCTTGTGCGCGTAGTCGTTCAGCCCCTGCAGGTCAAAATCGGGGTACGGCGTCACGAAATCGAACACGTAGTCCTTGCTCTTGCAGAACCAGTCTTCCCAGCCGATATTCCAGCCCTCCACAAGCAGTTCGTCGAACCCGTTCGCCGCTGCAAAATCAATGTACCGCCGCACGTTGGCGTTGTTGGCTCCGTGGCGGCCGTGCGGCTGCAAGGTGCTGTAATCGACGCTGTCCAGATCGACGGCAGGCAGTTCGTCGGTGTACGTCCAGTCGGACTTGCCGGTGATCATCTCCCACCACACGCCCATGTACTTAACGGGGTGAATCCAGCCGGTGTCCTTGATTTTGCAGGGCTCGTTGAGGTTGAGGATAAGATTGCTGGCGAGGATATCACGTGCGTCGTCGCTCACCATGATTGTCCGCCACGGCGACACACACGGCGCCTGCAAGTAGCCTTTGCGTCCCTGCGCGTCGGGCGTGAGGTGCGAACGGAAAGTGTAAGTCGCAGGGTCGAAGACGAGGTGCATGCAGGCATAGTTGACGAGTGCCGCTTCATGCAGGTTGATGTACAGCCCGCCGTCGGTCTTCATCTGGAGGCTGGTCTGCACGGCGTTGGGACCGATGAGCGTCTGGCTTTCGTTGTAGTCGTACGACTGCGGGAACAGATCCGCCATCTGCGACAGCCGCGAGCAGGTGTAGTTGTACTCCTGCGTGTCGTAGTCGCCGGGGATCCACCACGCCGTATGGTCGCCCGCCATGGCGAACTCGGTCAGTTCCTCGTCGATGACGAAATGCGCGAGGTTGTCTGACAGCGGAAACTCGTACCGCAGCCCCAGCCCGTCGTCGTACAGGCGGAAACGGATGACGAGGCTGCGCGCCTGCGCCGGCTGGCGGAGCGTCACCGCCAGTTCGTTGTAACAGTTACGGATGAAGCGGTTCTCGCCCCAGACGGTTTCCCATGTCTCGTCGAAAGCCGCGGTGGCGGTGTCTGCCAGCACAAAGCCGCTGTGCAGGTTGGTCATGTCCGCGCCGCGTTCGGTGGTGACAATCGTACCCGACTCGTCGATGACCGTGTGCGCCGAGCCTGCCAGTTGCAAGCCGAGCCGCGAGGAGAGAACCACCGGCTTGGACTGGTAGAACAACCAATAAACAGGTTCGCCCGCGCCCGTGAGCGTGAAAGTGAGTTGCAGTCGCCCTTCCGGCGAGGAGAGTTGCAGCAGGTCTGCGCCGTGCGCGCTAATGGCTGCCACTACTGCGCATAGAATAATTGTCAGTCTTTTCATAATTTGAGATGATTTAATAAGTTACAGGCTCTTGAAAAGGGCTATGATGACAAACACCAAAGCCATCGGCAGCAAGCCCGATGCCGCCGTTGTGTGCCCGGTCAGATAGAGCACTAACACATTGATAAACAGTGCCGTGCCGACCAAAGGGAACACCCATCCGTATTTTCTTTTCCGGTTCATATAAAATTGTTTTGAAATCCGAGTGCAAAATTACTGCTATTTCTCCGCCTGCACAATACTGATTTTTTACCATTTTTGTCGGTAACGACCGCATTTTTGCTTGTTCAAGGATATTTCTGCCCGAAAAACTTGTGTATTCCAAATATTTGTTGTAACTTTGCACCCGAAAAATGTAATTAATCGTTCCCCTCAGGGATAAGAAAGTTGCAAAGACGTATATATGGAATCATCAGAAATATCTAAACAAACGCCCCAGTCCACGGAATTGGCGCGCACGCGCTCCAATTCTTTCGTGACCTTGCTTCCGGACGCCGACCTGTCAGCGCTGGCTGATAAAATTGTGCAAGTGGTGGAAGAAGGCAAGCAGGCGTTAGCTATCAGCATCAATGAGACCATCAAAACGACCTATTGGAATATCGGGCGATATATTGTGGAGTTCGAGCAGGAGGGTAACGCACGTGCCAAATACGGAACGGCCTTGTTGTCCAACCTTGCCAAAATACTTCGTGCAAGGATAGGACGCGGTTACAGCCGTCCAAACTTGAACAACATGCGCAAGTATTATCTCCTGTTCCCAAAATGTCAGACATCTGACAAATCTGTTGCAAATTTTCAGACATCTGACAAATTGACTTGGTCGCATATCTGCGAACTGATCACGATAGAAGATGATTTGGAGCGCGAGTTCTACGCCAAAGAGTGCATCGCGGAAAATTGGTCTGTTGATTATCTGCATCGTCAGAAAGAAAGCGGTCTGTTCATGCGGCTGGCATTGAGCAAGGATAAAGAAGGCGTGCTTGCTTTGGCAGAAAAAGGGCAACAGGTTCAATCGCCGGAAGATATTGTCAAAGCCACTTATACATTGGAGTTTTTAGGGCTGCCGGACAAATACAAGGAAAGCCAACTGGAGAAGAAACTAATAGACAACATGCAAATGTTCTTGTTGGAATTGGGCAAGGGCTTCACGTTTGTCAAAAGGCAATACCCACTTATCATCAACAACACCCATTACCATGTTGATTTGGTATTCTACCATCGTATTTTGAGATGTTTCGTCTTGATTGATTTGAAACGTGGCGCAGCAACTCACCGGGATATTGGTCAAATGAACATGTACTTGGGCTATTTCGCCAAAGAAGAGAATGTGGAAGGAGACAATCATAGGCATTGTTTTGAGCCACTATAAAGACGAACTGATGGTGGAATATGCCACATACGGAATGGACAGCAATTTGTTTGTTTCGCAATATGAACTCTTCTTGCCCAACAAAGCCGAACTGCGCAAGATGGTAAAGAAGATATTAAAAGCATAAATAACCGTCCCCTGCTCCGGGACATTAAATTTGGAGTACTCGCGCGTAGCGATGCGCGATAACATATTGATTTAAAGAAGCGTAAGTAGTAAATATCTTCAATATTTCATTAAAATAGAAGAAAAATTTGCACATGTCAAAAATTATTACTACCTTTGCACCGTCATTTGAGAATGATCGTCTTTAATTGACGTTAAACATGACATATTGAATTATTCGCGTTTGCGATTTATTTGGTGCTCAAGAATGTAGGAAGTTCGAGAAGAAATACCAATAAATAAGTCGGAAACGTCCATAGTGTATATGGGCGTGACTTATCGGTATTTGGGCATTTCCTACAGCCTTTGAGCAGATAGGGAGCGCCTTTTTTCATATATGTTCCTTATCCTATAATTCGCAGACGGCTCTATAGAGAACCGTCACTCTCCAAACGGGGCAAGGCCTGTGAAGCCGCAAGAACAGGACTACTAAATTTATTACCTTAAACCGATGCTCGATGGGATATAAGTGAGCAAAAGAAACGATGAAAAAAATGCTCTATCTGTGCCTAACTTGTTTTGTCCTTTGTTTTACAGGTTGTAAAGAAAGCAATTCCCCATCTGATTCTATAGTAGGAGATTGGTATTCAAGTTATAACATTCTTTCCTATTTAGATACCGACAAAGGAGGGGATTATGTAACAGAAAAGGATTATTATAGTATAGACTTATATATTCATGAGGATCATACATTCTCATGGTCTGCCGAAAAAGGCCGAACTTATGGTACATGGCTTAAAAATGGTAATCTACTTAAATTAAGTTTTGAAGGAGGTAGTTCTTTATACGAAGATTTTCTTGTTTTTACAGTAGAAAAACTGTCATCCAAAGAAATGATTTTACGCGAGGATATGGGAAATGGCTATGTTGATTATTATTTTAATAAAAGATAAAAAAAGAATAGCATATCATTTATTATCTTCTCTTTTCGCCCGAGCTAACCACTCGGGCGTTTTCTTTGCTGTATAAGGGGTTTTCTATGTCTGCATAACTTAATAATAAATCAAACTCGCGTGCAGAACAAATGCGTATATACCCTAATTTTCTTAATAATCGTACCTCTTTTGTCCATGGCACTTGCCACCGAGTCACCTCCGACTCACCTCCGGCACGATAGACCGACGGGATACCGACGAGATACCGTAATAGAATCTTAAAAATCGTATATTTTTTTGCCTTGCTGGAAATGGTTCACTTTTTAGCGGTTCTCAAGCGTATCTCGTGCGTCTCTAAAGGTTCCCTTGCTACACTTACCGAATCTTAATAATCGTGTATGTCTTGTGTGCGCGTCACAAAGTGCTGATTGAGGACTCACAGAGTGCGGATTGAGAAGTTTAAGAATGTACTTTGAGAATTTTTTTAATGCAAATTGAGAATTTTATTTGCATATCTCGCAAAAAAGCAGTACCTTTGCAGTATGAAACGGTCGTAACAATGAGCGAGTTGAACCACACACTGACATCGCAACTCTTCGCTTTTTCCGGCGAGGAGGAAAGTTTGCTGACGCGCGTCTGCAGGCAGGCGGAGGCGTGCGCCGAACTGGACAGCAGCATCGTGGTCGTCTCAGATTTCCGCAACGGACATTGTTACATCTACACCGGCACGTTCGGCCGCCAGTTCGGTCTGCGTCCTACGGTGGACACCGGCTCGGCGTTCGAGGACTGTCTTTTTTCTCATTTTCACCCCGATGACGAGCAGGAACGCCAGCGGCTGGAGTTACGCTATTTCCGTTTTCTGCAACAACTGCCCGTTGCCGAACGCACGCACTACAACACCTCGTGCATCATCCGGATCCGCAATACGGAAGGCGTATGGCGGCAGGTGCACTACCGGGTACATTACCGGGGTTTAGACGCGCTCGGCAATATGTGGCTCGCCGTGTGTTTCTATGCGCCGGCACCTGTTGCGGCAGGGCAGGACATACAGGGTCGCATCATTCATCAACCGACGGGTACGATTGTCACTCCTGACGGCAGCAAACTCTCTCTTACGCGGCGCGAAAAGGAGATTCTTCGTCTTGTCGGCGAGGGGCTTGCCAGCAAGCAGATAGCCGACCTTCTCTGCGTCTCGGAGCACACGGTCAACCGCCACCGCCAGAACATCATCGCCAAACTGGGCGTGAGCAACACCGCCCAAGCCCTCCACGCCGCCCATCTGGTCGGAGTGCTGTAACGTTGAAAATAACAGAAGAAAAACTTGCATATGTGCAAAGTTACTGCTATTTCTCCGCCTGCACAATACTAATTCTTCACCATTTTTGCCGATGAGGGCAGCATTTTTGCTTGCTCAAGGATATTTCTGCTCCAAAAACTTGTGTATTCCAAATATTTGTAGTAACTTTGCACCCGATTTGGGTGCATAACACAACACATGGCGAAAAAGAATGACATAGCAAAAGTGGACCCTGCGACCATCCAACCGGTGGAGCAAATCGAAAGTCTCATCCTTACCATTCGTGGCAAGCAGGTTATCCTTGACCGCGACTTGGCACGCCTGTACGGAGTGGAGACAAAGGTTCTCAATCAAGCGGTAAAACGTAATATTGAGCGTTTCCCGGAAGACTTCATGTTCCAACTCACAAAAGAGGAGTTTGAAAATTGGAAGTCGCAAATTGCGATATCAAGTGAAGATTTTTTAAGGTCACAAATTGTGACCATAGAAAATGAGGAGGACTTTTTAAGGTCGCAAAATGCGACCATAGACATGCGTGGTCGTCATCTAAAGTACCTCCCTTACGCCTTTACGGAACATGGCGTGGTGATTTAACACAAAAAGCATTCCCTCGTACGATTTTTGCACCAAACTCTTGCACATGTCAAAAAGATATCGTAGCTATGGAAAGTGTAAAATAATGCGTTTAAAAGTTTATAGAATTGTAAAATAATGCATTTTGACGCACGGATTTTTGTAAAATAATGCATTTAAAAAGCAAAAATCTGCTGCAAACTATTGCATAATTGCAAAAAATGTAGTATCTTTGCAGCAACTTTTAATTTAAGGTGACTTTAACAAAACAAAAATATGATAGATGCCAGAACATTGGAGGCAATTCTCTCTGACCAAAAAGCGGAGTTGGAAGCACGCCAGCAAGAGACATTGTGCCATCGTCCGGAAGAATCGCTTGTGGAAATCAACAGTCCACAAGCGCAAGTCGTAATCGGTGTACGTCGTAGTGGTAAATCGACCATGTGCTATCAAGCATTAACACAAAGAGGCGTGCATTTCGCTTACGTGGATTTTGACGATGAACGCCTGAATGGCATGAAAGCCGAGCAGTTAAACGATGTTCTTGAAGTGCTCTATAAGATATATGGAGACTTTCAATATCTTTTCTTAGACGAAATACAAGATATAGAAGGATGGCATCTGTTTGTCAACCGATTGCTGCGTCAGAAGATGCATGTCATCATAACCGGTTCCAATGCCAAACTGTTGAGCGGTGAACTGGCAACGCATCTAACCGGACGTAACAAAGAGATTGCCCTTTATCCTTTTTCGTTCCAAGAGTTCTGTGAAATGAAAGGCGTTGATACTAAAAGTGTCGCCACGAAAGCAACTGCTTTTCG
>JAFSLP010000038.1 GCA_017448345.1 Paludibacteraceae bacterium
GGATCGGTCTTGTTCTCAATAATAAGTTGACGAATCTCTTTCTGCTGCTGGTCCTTCTTCATCTTCTTGAGGAAGACCATGATAACGACGACGATGGGCAAACCAAAAGTAAAAATAATGGCAACGATACCAACAAAATTATCAGGTATATAATCCATAATACTAAAAATTTTAAATGTTTAACAATGTTATTTTTGCGGGCTACCGGTCTGCCCTTCTATTTATATGATACGCGGAGTGCGGAAAGGTTACACCTCCGGCGAAAAATAATGCAAGCGTTGTGCTGCCAGACCAAGGATGGTGGCTATCGGGATGGCTATATAAACGGCTTGTAGTTGCTCTTGCATCTCCGGCATAAAGACAAAGAGCGCATAGATATACACCACTACAGCGAGCGGCAGACCGAAACAGAGACCGAGCAGTTTTGCCCATTTGTGCAGGGTTTTCAGCCGCATGTCACGGCGTACGGTGCGCATCACCTGACGGTTTATCTGCTCAACAGCTTTGTGCTGCAGTGCAGACTGCTCAAACAGCGCGTCCAATTCGTAATCAGTTATCCTTTCCATGTTCTATCTTTTTCTTCAGTCTTTCTCTGATGCGGAATAGCCGCACCTTGATGTTGTTTTCTGTTTGTCCGAGCCGGTCGGCAATCTTCTGTAGCGGCACTCCTTCGTAATAATGCCATCGGATGATTTGTTGCTCTTGTTCCGGCAGTTGGGCTACCGCTTGCTCCAAGGCTTGCAGTTGTTCTTCTTTCTGCTCGTTGTAGCCTTCGTCCGGCAGGTCTTCTGATAGATCCTCAATAGAGATTTCAGTTCCGTATGGCTGGCTTGCTCCGGTTCTAAACCGGCGGCGCTTTTCTTTTTCCAGCAGACGTAACCCGATATGATTAGCAATGACAGTTACCCATGCGCCGAAATTGCCGCCTTGCCATGAATCTAATTGTTTGTAGGCTTGGATGAATGCCATTTGTGTCACTTCTGCGGCATCCTCTTCGTCATGCATCAAACGCAAGGCAGCACTGTAAACCTGCACAGAGTAGCGTTGCATCAGCATCTCAAACGCCCGCGGATTGTTCTCGCGCAGCACTTGCCTGATCAGTTCTATGTCGGATAAATTGCCGTTCACCTACTGATAAGATACACAAATTCTCAGAAGGTTACACCTCCAAAAGCATTTTTTGGAATTTACAATTAGTGCGTTCTCACAAACTGCCCTTCGGGCTGGTACTCTAAAAAGCAACTGTCCTCCCGCTGCTCCTCATCCATCGCCTGCTGCTCTTGGGCTATGTATTCGTCGTAGGTCATAATATCTGTTTGGCAATAATAGCACATGCCTCTGCGTCAGCGAGGGCATGATGGTGATTTGTCATGTCGTAGCCGCAGTAGCCGGCAATGATGTCGAGGTTGTGATGTCCGCCGGGCCACACTTTGCGCGAACGGAGCAAGGTGCATTCGAACGCATAGTCCGGATAGGCTATGTCGTACGCACGGAAGACCGCCTTCAGGCAGTTCTCGTCAAAAGCTTTGTTATGCGCCACGAACGGCACTTCGCCGTCCTCGATATATGGGAAGTACTCATGCACTTTCTTCACCGCCTCCGCCCACACGTCGGGAAACTCCGGCGCGTCATTGGTGTCATCAAAATGCAGCCCGTTCACGGCACTGCAACGCGCGTTGTAGTAGTTCGGCACCGGACGGATGAGCGAATAGTAGTTATCCACTATCTCGCCGTTTTTGACGATGACCAGCCCGACCGAACAAACGCTTGACTGCGCGAAGTTCGCCGTCTCAAAATCTATGGCTACGAAATTATCCATCGTTGATATTTACCATTTAGTCATTTACCATTTGGGCATTTATTTGACCATTTAGGTATTTGGACATTTACCATCTATCCATTTAACAATTCGCTCAGTCTGTCGTCCCTGATGATCTTCGGTGCACTCTTGCCGGCGAGGACCAGTATTTTCTTCCCGTCACGATATATATGCAGCTGCCGCGAACGGACAACCGCCGCGAGCGTCGGGTCGTTCTCTATCTGCTCCCGGATGGCGCGGTACTCGCCGTCCTCCGCGAACAACTTCCGCTGCAGATGCCCGCACATATTGGTAGTGTCTATTGTCATTGTTTTTCGTTCTTATTTATAGATGTTTCAGTTGTATACATTTTGAATACAACTCACCATATTGGGTTTTTGTATATGTTTATAGTGCGTACAAGATGTATAAAATCTTTGCGCTGCAAAGATACTGCTTTTTTTTGAAAATTGCAAATATAAACGAAAAAAAGCGGCACATCTGCCGCTCTTTCTCATTTTCTTTGATGCTTGCTAGAATTTTTTACTTGCATCGTAGGTCTCCACCGTCTTGGTCTGAATGATTACCGAGGTGTCACCTTTCTGCCATGCCTCGCTCCGGGTCGTTACCGTCCGCGTCACGTTGCAGGATGTCATGCAGGCGGTGGCTATCGCCACCAAACCTGCGATACACATCTTCTTCATAGGCTTACAGGCTCTCGGGCCATATTACGGAGTGCGACTCCTCCTTGTAGTTCTCCCATCCTTTGGCGAAGAGCCAGCCGTTGAAGGTGGTGTACTTGAAGCCCGAAGCCTTGCGTGCCTCGTTGTACGACGCTTGGTCTTGGGTCATGTGCATCAGGTCCTCAGCACGCTCCAGTGCTGCCAGACGCACCGTGCGGAACTTGGTGTGCAGCGCCATCTCCTTCGAGGTCGGAGGCGTGCTGCGTGCGTCACGCACTTGGGTGAACTTGCGTTTGGATGCCTTGCGGTAGTTATACACCGTGCGGTACTTCTTGGAAATCTTGCCCGACACATGGTCAATCGGGTCTAAATAAACAACTTGTGCCATAGTTTTGTTTGGGTTTAATCGCCCATGCATGGTCGATACTAATCCGCCAATCTTGGCGGATACAAAGACCCTACGGGCGGGGTTAATACTGCGCCGGATAGTATCCGGCATAATAGACGAAGCTCCCTCGGCGCCTAAGGCTCCGAGCACAGGACCGGAGGGGCGGGGGCTCGCGGAAACAGCCGCGAGGTCTGAACCGATGGTGCTGCTCGCGGTACTACCCGCGAGAGCAGGACCGGTGACGAGATCAGAGTTTGGCGTACTCCTGTGCAATCATGTAGTTGCGGAGGTAGGAGTACTTGGGTTTGGGTGCTTTGAGCTGCTTGTCGAAAGCGGCTTTGTAGGCGGCAATCTGCTCCTGAGTGAGGGCTTGAACAGCCTGAATGGCAGCCTGAAACTTCGTGTGTGTGGCAATCTCCTGTTGGGAGTATGGCTTCTGAGCCAAGTCACGCGGGTTGCAGATTTTGCCGGTACAAAGTGTGCGCTTTCGCTTCTGGAAGTACGTATCAGAATGCTGGCAGATTTTGCCCTGATAGTGCTTCACCATGTCAATAGGTTTGTACTTAGCCATAGTTAAGGTTTAGGTTTGAAGTTCCGGAAAATCCAGAAAATCCAGACCGCTGCGCTGTTCCGGTCAGCGCGGGAGGATGTTAATCGTCCGACGAGATACCGACGAGATACCGTGTTTAACAAAGAGGTTTTTCGAAAAATCCGGTGCAAAGATAGTTCAAAAGTGAACAATGTGTTCCTCGGAAGGCGGAAATTTATATAAAAAACTATATTTTCCCCTTCTGAGAGCCTGTTGGTAGTACCATCTCAGGCAGTTGTTTACCCGGCTGAGTGTTATTCCGTTCTGTTGCGCAACTATCAGGCGTGCACATTCAGCGGATGCGCCTTTGTCTCTCTCGATAAAATACTGATCTACAATCTTTTGGTTTTGCACTTCGATCTTGTGTCGAACCAACGACATATAGTTGCTGTTCGGGTCCCGTACCAAGTAGGGTACGTCATATAAAGGAAATTCCATAATTTTATTTCTTTTTAGTCAAAAATTATCAAAAATGTGGCTCACCTGCAAAAACGTGTGTTGGTACGATTTTTGTAGTGCATCCTTATATGGATAGTGCTTATAAATTATTAGCATCGTACATTCTCCCGAAGAAGATTAGTGAGTCGTTTGACTTAGTTGATGTGACGTCAGATA
>JAFSLP010000039.1 GCA_017448345.1 Paludibacteraceae bacterium
TCATCTGCTCGAAGATGCCCTTGTAGCCCTCAGCGTTGGTCTCGCCGCCTTCTACATCTGCATCGGGCTTGAAGCCGAGGCACAGCTCTGCATCCTCTTCGTTACCGATACAAACATCCACGTACTTCATCAGCGGACGCATGATAGAGATAGCTTTCTCGCTGGTCCACAGTTTCTTACGGAAGTTCAGGTCAACGGAAACGGTTACGCCGTGACGTTTGGCAGCCTCGCAAGCCAGTTTGGTGATCTCAGCAGCCTTGTCCGAGATAGCCGGAGTGATGCCGCTCCAGTGGAACCATGCTGCACCTTCCATGATCTTGTCGAAGTCAAAATCCTTCGGATCAGCCTCAGCGATTGCGCTGTGGGCACGGTCGTAGATGACCTTGGACGGACGCATCGAAGCACCGGTCTCGCAGTAGTACAGACCCACACGGTCACCGCCACGAACGATGTAATCGTCCTTTACGCCATAACGACGCAGCGAGTTAACGGCAATCTGACCGATCTCGTGCTTCGGCAGTTTGGTAACGAGATAAGCCTCGTGACCATAGTTAGCGCACGAAATAGCCACGTTAGCCTCACCACCACCGGGGATGATACGGAAATGATCAGACTGAATGAAACGATCTTGTCCTTCCGGACTCAGGCGAAGCATAATCTCGCCCAATGTAATAATTTTAGCCATAGGTTAAATGAATTAAAATTGGTTAATAAATATTGTTAATTATTGTTTTGCTTTTTATTTTGTTTTGCATTGTTTTGTTGTATAGGATTTGTCCTTCGTCTATTAGCCCCGAATTTTATTCGGGGTTGCTCATAGCCTCGCATATCTCCTCTGCCATTTTATTCATCGCCACACACTCGGCTCGTGTCACATGGGGCTTATCCGGATCGTGCTGCCATGGTGATAGAATCAACATCCGCCCATCAGCAACCGCTTCGAACAGTCCTTCTGTCGGTTTGTAATACTCGCCAAATCCATTCTCCGCGATATAAATAATGGTGTGTTTCTCGCGCAGCAACACCTCCAAAACCTCTTTCTCTTTCGGGCTGATGAACGGCGACACCATCACTGTTCCGTTGCGAGCCGCCAGTACACAACCGTTCATATACTCGCGTAGCCGTGTCGCGTCTCCATGCTGCTCAGCATCTTCTACCCAAATCCTCCGCACATGCACCGGCGAGAACTTCTCCGCCTGTAATATGCCTATATTCCCAATTCCGCTATATTTCTGTCCCGCTATCTCTATATCTCGCTGCACTCTGAAATATCCCGGCATCAACCTTTTCGTTGCTAACCTCTGCGGGTTCATCTGCACATAGCGGATCATCGTTTGTAGTTGTCCCTTATGTGACATCGGACGCACAAAAGGCCGCTCTGTGAATATTGGAAATGGGAGGTCTCCATTCCCTTCTCTCGCATTATTTGCCATTCCCTCTCCGTCCATTAGCCCCGAATTTAATTCGGGATAAATCAACGGAGAATATGCCCGTCCTATTTTCTTAACGCCCTGCCACAAACTGCGGATTACATTATTTATACTTTGTGTCATCGGCTTGGTGACATAGTATATTACATGCAAGTGATCGGGCATCAAACAATGCTGTATTACCTTTATCTCCGGATAGTAATGATTAATGCGTAATGCTTCTTCTGTTATCCGGTCCCCCATCTCAGTCCTTTCCACCACTGCCTGTTTTGGATCACTCTCCGGAATAACAAGCCTCCCCAGCAAAGCCTCTCTGCTTGGCACAACCAGCGTAACATGGTAAATGCCGACACCTCTCCATGCCGTTCCCATTTCTTGCCATTTCCATGCCTCTTGTTCTACCATAATTTCTTTTAGTTTTCGAGTGGGGGTACAATTTGTACCCCTTGTCAAACTATGCTTTTTTCTTAAGGCTGGGGACAATTTGTCCCCTTCCTTCATCCTATTTTTACATGGGGACAATTTGTCCCTTGGTCAGTTGGGTAGTAGTACTAACCACTTTGGTTCCGTTTTTCATTCTTTCTTCTCTACTACCGGCTTACGAGCGGCATTCGAGACGGATACGAGACGATAACTATTCGCGATAACTTAGCGGTCAATCAGCCACTCTCAAACCACTCGAACCTTTCAATTTTCGCCTTTCATTTTTCAATTTAACATACCCCCTCTATATATAAGTCAAAATAAAGCCCAAATCTATCACCTCAAAATGCATGAGTATGCCTCTTTATTCTTTAATCAAGCCATTTTTATTTAAGTTTTTCATAAACGCATCAATAATATCTTCATACCTCTTATCAATATCCGCTTCTGTAAAATCAGATTTTTTCTTCGCTAAATCAAGTAATTCCAATACACAAGTAGCCTTCTTTGCCTCATTACGGCTATTTGTGTATCCTTCATAATATTTTTTCTTATCCTCAAAACGATAGTCTGAGGCTCGAATATTAATTCGGCTTTCTAGTATTGCTTTGTTTCCAAGAGATTCTAACTTGTTTTTTGAACTTAATGTTCCCTCCTTATCTTGACGATTACGTGCGTAGATGTGCTCTATCTCAAAGGTCGTGTCTAAGTTAGGAAGTTCCTGTTCCTCATTTTCCATAGCCCACCAAACAAGCATTGATTTAGTTATTGGGCGACCATTGTAAAAATTAGAGTTATCAAACTGACGGCGAGTCTGCTCCTGCGGGAAACGGAATTCTGCAAAATCAACCTCTTTACCGTTTAACAGATTAACCATTTCGGCATAAACAGGTGTACGCAAAGCATTCACACCAGGATTCGTAATAGCATAAGCCCAAATAAATGCAGTTATGCGACATAGGAACTGATAAAATTTCTCATCATCCAACTTGCCTTCTGCATTTTTATTATGTAAGAAGTAAACAGACACAAAGAATGTCCACATACTATTCGGAGCATAATTCAAAACAAAAAGCCTTCTAAGTACGCGATTAGAGAATCTTTCTTCCGATTGAGCTTGAATATCTTTCCAGAAATCAGCAAGAATCTCCATATTAGTTAACGTAACCGTATTTTTTAGCAAAGCATAATTTTGTTCGCTATAAAAACTTCTTAACGCTTTAGTGGTTGAATTACTAATTCCTTTCTTGGCTCTTTCATAATACATGTAACGGGTAAATAACTCGTCCATCGCCGTTCCGCTTTGAGGATGAAATATTTTCTCGCATATTTCATCCAATTTGCGCCATCGCTCAATAAACTCGTCTTTTTGACCTAGTTTAGAATAGAATTTATAAAATTCCGCTTTGAATATATCTGCATCAGAAAGAGCCTTGCCTCTATTATTTAATGTTGAAAATATTCTAAGTGCAGTATCTTGCATATCTGCCTCAATTGGAAGCAAAATACAATTATTCAAGATACGGCTCGGTAACAAAGCGAAATAGGTTGGATAACCTTGTACAAACTCTTCTATTTTCTGCTGAAAGAAACGGTAATTTTCTGCATAGCGACTTTTCATCTTTTCAGGAGCCTCACCATTACGTAAGATAGACAAAAACTCTTCTTTGTCATTATCTGTCGCCACCTGAGAGTCTATTTTCAATAGAGTCATGTCTGGACGATCTAACTCATCTGTTTTCCAAATACAACGTCCAATTATTTCCTTTAATTGTTTAGAATCATCGTCTCTCATCTTGTCAAAGCGAGAGTAGAACGCTCTTAACAAAAGCATAATGGTAGTTAATCTTTGCTGACCATCAATAATTTCCATTTGTCCACTATCGTTCTTGAACGTGACTATAGGTCCTAGATAATATTCTGCGGTATTTCTGTCAAATTTAGTGGCGTTCCCTTCTGGGATAGCAAATTCAAAGACATCTTCCCACAATGTCTGGCACTCTTTATTCGCATCCCAAGCATATGGACGCTGATAATCAGGAATCAAGAAATCTGCCTTATTATCGCTCAATAAGTTTTTAATTGTTTTTTGGTCAACATTAAGTTTTGACATAACTCTACTATTGTTTTATTGTTGTTTTCTCAGTTGGGCTATTACAAACCACGGAGGGATTATTTTTTTGTTTTCTTCTCTCGGTCATCGCTCGGTTGTGAGTCGGTCATCGGTCGGTCAGGTGATTGACCCAATCCGCCAATTTTGGCGGATACAGGAGAGGAGAGGGCGCAGATTTGGGCGGCGAGGGTGTTCATGTTGTGGAAACGGCTGTAGTCTGCCGTTGCAGGGACATCATTCACGCTTTGCATCTCATCCAATGCCCACGGGGAGAGGATGAGGAGTTGCCCCATCTCACACAATTGATGGCGTCTTTTCTCGGGGTTCCAACCATTGGGCATGGGTTCTTTCTGGAGGAGAATAAGCGGCAGGGCGTTCTCCATGCAATCCTTGACGAGTAGCTGCTCCCCTTTGGAGATACCCGGAGTGACCAGTACCGCACCGTCTTTAGCAGCTTGGATCCATTGGTCTCTCTGCTGACGGAAAGTGTCCGTCGTCTCATATGGCGTATTGTAATCGCGTTGGTCGCCATTCATCTTCCAACGATGGCAGAAGACCTGTTCCTTCCACGGCCGGCGAAGCAGGAAGATATTGCCATACGCGGCGAAGTCCATGTCTCCGATGGTGATGTGCTGCCGGCGTTGGAACAGATCCGGGTGCAACGCCCTTATGACCGCACGGCGCGGGTTATCCTGCACGTAGCGGATGATATTGTCCAGTTGTCCCTGACGGTAACAGATAGTGTCGTCGTAGTTATCCTCAAAGAGCGGCGTAACGCCGTTGGAGGCGTAGTACTCCTCGCGCTGTTTGCGGGAGGAATGGGCGAGACGGTCTCTATCTATGGCATCCGCCATATATGGCGGATACAGAGAGCGATAAACCTGCGTACAGCCGATCTTAAAGCCGCGGATGATCTCGCCTATACCGACATCCATGGGCTCATCCACCTGAAGGATGCCGTGGAAATGGTCGGGCATGACCTGATGACCAAGCACACGGATGTGCCGTCCGCGGGCGCTTTGAATGGCGGGTGTCTGGAGCCACTGGTCCGCGACGGATTGACCAAGTTTGGTCAATACCACGGTGGGCGCAGAGGGGTCGTTGTTCAGCTCGCCAAACAGACGCGCACGGTTATACGTGACAATCGTGATGAGGTATATTCCGCGCGCGCTGTAGTTCTGCCACACGGAATGAGGGCGGTGGGCGCTGTTAAGCAGCCCGCCTCTCTCTTTCCAATATGTGTACCAGTCGTTGGTCATCGGGTGTGTGAATCCGCCATACATGGCGGATGGCTATCAAAAGCGGAAGTAATTCTTTGCGTTGTTGTAGCAGATGTCTTCTACCATCTGTTGAACGCGGGCTTTCTCGTAGCCGGTGTACGGGATCATGCCGTTCTCGATGTCGTTGCCGAGGACGTTGCAGAGCGTGCGGCGGAAATACTCGTGACGCGGGTAGCTCAGGAACGAACGGCTGTCGGTCAGCATACCTACCATGCGGCTCAAGAGACCAAGGTTCGAGAGCGCCATCATCTGCTTCTCCATACCGTCCTTCTGATCGAGGAACCACCAACCGGAACCGAACTGAATCTTACCCGGAACGGAACCATCCTGGAAGTTACCCAACATAGTAGCGATCACTTCGTTTGCACACGGATTGAGGTTATAGAGGATGGTCTTTGCGAGGTGTCCTTCGCTGTTCATCTCATCGAGGAAATGACTCATTGCTTTTGCGGTTGTGAACTCACCGATAGAGTCAAAACCTGTGTCTGCACCAAGTTGAGCGAACATCTTGGAGTTGTTGTTACGGATTGCACCGTAGTGGTATTGTTGTGTCCAACCCGAAGCGTAGTCCATCTCTGCCTGAGCATGCAGATAAGCGTGCTTGTACTGGCGAATCTCATAAACGCTCAACTCCTTGCCGGCGAGGGCTTTTTGGAAGATAGCGTTGATCTCTGCGTCGGTGTACGGCTCATCGTAGAACTCCTCGATACCGTGGTCGGATAGACGGCAGCCCATCGACTCGAAGAAATCATGGCGTTTCTGGAGGGCATCTACCATGTCCGCGAAATTGCGAATCTCCACGCCGGCTACCTTAGCCAGTTTCTCGATGTAAGCTTTCCAAGTAGCAGCTTCGATATTCATGCCAGCGTCTGGACGCCAAGTAGGCAGCATACGTACCTCTGCGGTCGGGTCTTCCTTCACCATCTTGTGCCACTCCAGACTGTCAGCCGGGTCGTCGGTCGTGCAGACGAGCTCTACGTGGTAGTGCTTCATCAGTCCGCGCGGACAGAACTTCGGGTCGTTGGCAATCAGGTTGTTGCACTTGTCATAGATAGCGCGTGCGGTCTCGGGGTTCAGACGCTCCTCGATACCGAAAGCGGTCTTGAGCTCCAGATGAGTCCAGTGGTAAAGCGGGTTGCGGAAGGTGTACGGAACGGTCTCCGCCCATTTCTCGAACTTCTCCCAGTCGGTCGTGTCCTTGCCGGTGCAGAAACGCTCGTCCACTCCGTTGGAACGCATTGCGCGCCATTTGTAGTGGTCACCCATGAGCCAGATCTGTGCAATCGACTCGAAGCGTTTGTTCTCCGCTACCATTTGGGGAATAAGGTGGCAGTGATAATCGATAATCGGCATTTTAGCCGCATGATTGTGATACAGCTCCTGCGCGGTCTCTGTCTGCAGCAGGAAATCTTTGTCCATGAAAGGCTTGATCATAATTGTTAGATTTTATTGTGTTAAATGATTGTTTTTTCGGCGCATTGTGCACACGCATAAAATTACGGGTGCAAAATTACTAAAATTCTCGCAATGCAATGTGGAAAAATTGACACAAATTTTACACATGGCATAAAAAAGTCCTCTGTATGCGCGTAATTCACGCGCGAAATAAGGAATAAAGGGTATAAAAATTATCGAAAGTGCAGTTTTTTCTTCAAAAAACTTGCGTATATGAAATTTTTGTTGTAATTTTGTAGCCGATTTTGTTCAACTGACCTAAAAAACACGTGATATGCAAGTAAAAAAATCAGAAAGAGCCAGCCTTGAGAAGGACAAACTCATCTATGTACTGATGGGCTTTGTGTTCGTGCTCAGTTTGTGCTATGTAGCACTGGAGTGGACGGAACGCGAGGTCACCAAGTACGAAGTGACGGACACAGAGTTCCAGTTTGAGGAAGAGATTGAGATTCAGCAAACCACCCAAGAGACTCCTCCCCCTCCCCCACCCCCTGCGGTACAAGAGGTTGAGGTGCTGAATGTTGTGGAAGATAACGTCGAGACCGAGTCTATCGAGGTCAACACCGAGGACGACAAGGAAACCGAAGTCGTTATTGCAGCACCCGTAGAGGCACCTGTCGAGGAAGAGGAAGAAGAGGTTGTCTTCGTTGTTGTAGAGAAGATGCCGGAGTTCCCGGGCGGTCAGCAGGCATTGTTCAAGTACCTCAGCGAGAACGTCAAATATCCGGTTATCGCACAGGAGAACGGTATCCAAGGCCGTGTAATCTGCCAGTTCGTGGTGAACCGTGACGGCTCCATCGTGGATGTGGAGGTTGTGCGCTCCGGTGGAGACCCATCACTGGACAAAGAAGCTGTACGCGTCATCAAATCGATGCCTAAATGGAAACCGGGCCAGCAGCGTGGCAAACCTGTCCGCGTGAAATACACGGTGCCGGTTAACTTCAAACTCCAATAACCAATCGGTTTGACAACATCAAATAACTCTCATGGAGTTATCCCAACGAGATATAACCTATTGCAAGAATGTCGGTGCCAAGCGTGCCGACATTCTTCGTTCTGAACTGGGCGTACGCACAGCGATGGACATGGTGCGGCAATACCCCTACAAATATATTGACCGCAGCCGTTTCTACCGCATAGCCGAACTGGACGACGAGGATACGTATGTCCAGATTATCGGCGAGGTGACAGAATGGCACACCATCGGCATCGGCAAGGCCAAGAGGCTGAGCGCGACATTCTTCGACGGCACACACCAATGCGAGCTGGTGTGGTTCAAGGGCGTGCAGTACGTCAAACTGCAGCGGGGTGTCAAATACCTGCTGTTCGGCAAACCCAGCCGGTTCCAGCATGTGTTCAACTTCGTGCATCCGGAACTGACACCATGGAGCAAAGTGACGCCGGAGATGACGCAGGGGCTGGAGCCGTACTACAACACCACGGAGAAGATGAAACGCGCGAACCTGAACTCCAAGGCCGTGCGCTCCATCATTGCCGAGTTGATGCCCGAGCTCAAAGCCGGAGTGCCTGACACCATCGGCGCAGATGTGCTGCAGCGGTACCGGCTGATGAGTCTGACAGAGGCGCTGGCGAATGTGCATTTCCCGCGCGACACGCAATATATGCAGAACGCGCGCGCACGCCTGAAGTTCGAGGAGCTCTTTTATATCCAACTGCAAATCCTGCGGACGATGAAACGCCGTGAGCAGAACCCCGGTTACGGTATGCCGGCGGTAGGTCGCCGGTTTCACGCGCTGTACAGGTCGCTGCCTTTCCCTCTGACCGAAGCACAGAAACGCGTCATCCGCGAGATTCACGAGGACATGAAATCCGGCAGACAGATGAACCGTCTGCTGCAAGGCGATGTAGGCTCCGGCAAGACTTTGGTGGCGCTCTTATGCTGCCTGCTGGCTGTCGATAACGGCTATCAGGCATGTATCATGGCGCCGACGGAGATTCTTGCCAACCAGCATTACGAGACCCTCAAGGCGTTCCTCGCACCCTTAGGGGACGCGGTACACGTGGCGCTGCTGACGGGTTCGACATCCGCCAAGAACCGTGCGCCTATACATGACGGGCTGATCAATGGTACCATCCATATATTAATCGGCACACACGCACTGTTAGAGGATAATGTGCAATGGCAGAACTTGGGCTTCGTCGTCATCGACGAGCAGCACCGGTTCGGCGTAGCGCAGCGGGCGAAGCTCTGGACGAAGAGCAGGCGTGTCGCCCAAGACGGAGACGGATATGCAATGCCGGGCTGCCCGCCGCACATCCTTGTCATGACCGCCACTCCTATCCCGCGCACCTTGGCGATGACCGTCTATGGCGATTTGCAGGTGTCCGTCATCGACGAACTGCCGCCGGGCCGCAAGCCCGTGCAGACGGTGCATTATTCGCTGCAGCGGCGCGCACAGGTCTATTCGTTCGTGCGCAAACAGATACAGGAAGGCAGGCAGGTCTATGTGGTCTTCCCGCTCATCAAAGAGAACGAGAAACTGGACCTGCAGGACCTGCAGAACGGTTTCAACGAGCTATGCGAGGCTTTCCCCGAATACCGCATCTCCATGGTTCACGGACAGATGAAAGCCTCCGACAAAGACCTGCAGATGCAGCGTTTCGCCAGCGGGGAGACGCAGATTCTGGTAGCCACAACGGTTATCGAAGTAGGAGTGAACGTGCCGAACGCTACGGTGATGATTATTCAGAACGCCGAGCGGTTCGGGCTGAGCCAGCTCCACCAGCTGCGCGGACGGGTGGGACGTGGAGGAGACCAGAGCTACTGCCTGCTGCTCACGCGCAACGAACTGACAGCCGACACGCGCAAACGGATGGATATCATGGTGGCTACCAACGACGGTTTCCGCATTGCCGAAGCGGACCTGCAGCTGCGCGGACCCGGAGACTTGGAAGGCACGCTCCAGTCCGGCACTCCGTTCGACCTGCACATCGCCAATCTTGCCACGGACAGCCAGCTGCTGACCCTTGCACGGCAGGCGGCGATGGACATTCTGGACCAAGACCCGCTGTTAGAGGACGAGAGAAACCGTATTTACAAACGGCAACTGGACTTCCTGCGCATCTCTCAGAGCTATAATTGGGGAGAGATAAGTTGAGTGTCTGATGTTTAGCGTTGAGTGCTGGGAGAAACAAAAAAGACCGCAGAGGCGGTCTTTTGTTTTGCCGGATGACAAATTACATGTCGTCGTGAGCGTGCAACGACTGCACATACTTAGCATGTGCCATCTTGATTCGCTTCAGCTCACTCGGTTTGTCGAATTGCTGACGGCGACGGAGCTCTTTTACGACACCCGTCTTATCGAATTTGCGTTTGAATTTCTTAATCGCGCGCTCGATGTTCTCACCTTCTTTTACAGGAACGATAATCATTGCATACACCTCCTTTCTTGGTACCCAGGGCCGGGATCGAACCGGCACGGTTTCCCATTGGTGTTTGAGACCAACGCGTCTACCAATTCCGCCACCTGGGCGCTTTTCGTGTAAAAAGCGTGCAAAGGTACTGCTTTTTTTTGAATTGACCAAATATTTTGCTGTTTTTTTTGCATATTTGCGTTTTTTTTTGTACTTTTGCAGGCAAAATAAATGAAGATGGACGAATATTTCAGCAGAAGTGAGGCGTTGTTAGGCGCCGTAGGAATGGAAATGCTGCAGACAAAACGCGTGGTTCTGTTCGGCGTGGGCGGTGTTGGTTCATGGTGCGCAGAGGCATTGGTTCGGACAGGACTGACGCATCTGACTATCATAGACGGCGACAGTGTACAGCCCTCGAACATCAACCGCCAGCTGCCTGCCACACAGGCGACGATGGGACAACCCAAAGTGCTTGCCCTCCGCGAACGGCTTCTGACCATCAACCCCGAGGCGGAAATCAATGCGCTTCCTGTTTACTATGAAGCGCAAAGTACAATGGACGATGTACGATGTACGAAGGAGGCTTTTGACTTTCAACTTTCTACTTTCGACTACGTAATAGACGCCATTGACTCCGTCGCTGCGAAAACGGACCTGCTCCTGTGTGCCTCGCGTGTGCGCGGACTGAAGATATACAGCAGTATGGGTGCCGCACTGCGGTTCGATCCGACACAGGTGACTATAGGAGAACTGATGAGCGTACAGGGCGATGCGTTGGCAAAAGCCGTGCGGGCACGGATGAAGAAACTCGGAACCCTGCCCCATAAAAAAATCCGCTGCGTCTATTCCATGGAACAGGCACAGCGGTGTGACACACGTGGCTCGCTGATGCAGGTGACTGCCGTCTTCGGCTGCACCCTCGCAAGCCTTGTCATTAGCGACATACGCCGGCAGTGTACAGGCAAAGCCTGAGATGCCAACATACGCGCAAGAGACGCCTAACGTACGCGCTCGCAGTACGAGCCGTCACGGGTATCCACGCGGACAATCTCACCCTCATTGATAAAGAGCGGCACGCGGATTTCTGCGCCGGTCTCTAATGTAGCAGGCTTGAGTGTGTTGGTGGCGGTATCGCCCTTCAGACCCGGCTCGGTATAGGTGACTGCCAGCTCTACCTTCGTCGGCAGCTCGGCAAAGAGGATTGTGTCGGTGGTGGCGTCGGAAACGACATCCACGTTGAATCCCTCTTTGAGGAAATCCACACCGGTGATGAGGTCGTGCGCGATAGGCACTTGCTCATACGTCTCGTTGTTCATGAAGATATAATCATCACCCTCCTTGTACAGGAACTGGTACGGGCGGCGCTCTACGCGGACATCCTCCAGTTTCTCTCCGATATTGAAGCGGCGCTCCAGCACACGGCCGTCCACTACATCTTTGAATTTAACACGCATAATTGTGTTTCCCTTGCCCGGTTTCACGTGAAGGAACTCAATTACGAAATACAGCCTGCCATCCATACGGATACATACGCCGTTCTTAATGTCTTGACTATTAATCATAGGATTTAAAATTTTAATTACGGATTCTTAGCCCAAAGGGGGCACGATTACTTCAAAATTACGATTTCGGCTGCAAAGGTACGATTTTTTTTTGAATTATACAAAAATTTTGCTTATTTTCTTGCATATGTCACAGATTTTTTGTACTTTTGCACTCAAAATTGAAAGAAATCATGGAAGCACTACGGACTTTCTTTGGAGAATTTGACATCTGGCAGGTATTGTCCTCGTTCATTTTTATGATTGCCATTATTGACCCGTTCGGCAATATTCCCATCACCATTTCAATGCAGAAGAAAGGTATCAAGATTCATGCCGACAGGGTGTGTATTGCATCGCTGATTATTCTGATGTCATTCCTCTTCCTTGGTGAGTGGATATTGAAACTCTTCGGCGTGCAGATTGAGTATTTCGCCATTGCCGGCGGATTCATCATCTTCCTCATGGCACTGGAGATGATTCTGGATATTACCATCTTCCAGAACGACAAGCTGGAGGGCGAAATCAGCGAGGCAAGTACCATCGTACCGCTGG
This sequence comes from Paludibacteraceae bacterium, assembly GCA_017448345.1. Classification (GTDB taxonomy): domain Bacteria; phylum Bacteroidota; class Bacteroidia; order Bacteroidales; family Paludibacteraceae; genus Colicola. Next base: position 12,173 of record JAFSLP010000039.1, read on the forward strand.
CGTTCCCGATGTACGCGGGTCCCGGCGCATTCACCGCACTGCTTGCCATTACGGCGGAATACAGCATCGGCAACCTCTGTATTTCGCTTTTCCTCTGTATGCTGGTGCTCTATCTGGTGCTCATCGGAACCAACTGGCTGACCAAATATCTGGGGCAGACCGCCCTTTATATCATTCGCAAGTTCTTTGGCATCATCGTGCTCTCCATTGCCTGCAAACTGATGTTCGGAAACCTTGCTACGGTATTTTGACAGTCAAAAGCCGTCAAGAGACTGAATGCTGAATACTGATAAATAACCATTATATGAAGAGTTTTTCTGAGATGACTATTGCGCTTGCCAGCGACCACGCAGGCTTTGCGCTCAAACAGAAGGTGCAGTTGTTTCTGGAGGACAACGGCGCTAAAGTGAAAGATTTCGGCTGCTATTCCACCGAGAGCTGCGATTATCCGGATTTCGCACACCCGCTGGCTGAGGCAGTGGAGAAAGGGGAGTTCGATTTCGGTATTGTGATTTGCTCCACCGGAAACGGCATTTGCATGACCGCCAACAAACACCAAGGCATCCGCGCAGCACTGTGCTGGGAGACCAAACTGGCGGAACTGGCACGGCAGCATAACAACGCCAATGTGCTTGGTCTGCCGGCTAACTTCATCTCCTCTGTCATGGCACTCGACATCGTCCGTACTTTCTTCCAGACCGATTTCGAGGGAGGCAGACACGAACGCCGCGTGAACAAGATTGCTTTGCATTAAATACATAGTATCGCGATTCGGCAACGCCCTGCGTTGTTATTTCAGTTACGCACTGAGCTTCTTCGGCAAGGTGCGTATTTCACATATGCCCCTCTTCGTCTCCGTGGAACCGGCAGCCGTCTGCCAGCTGCACTGCCCGGCTTGTCCCGTAGGCAGGAGCCGTCAGACCCCGACAGCCCGAAGCCCTCAGCCGTTTATGAGTGATGAGGTATGGGAGCGGACGCTGGAAGAAATAAGACCCTACGCACACACCGTGCAGTTCTATTTCCAAGGCGAACCGCTGCTGAACAAAGACCTGAACAAGATGGTTTATGAGGCTAACCGTGACGGGCTTTACACGGTGGTCAGCACCAACGCACAGGCTATGACGCAGGAGATAGCGGAGAATCTGGTGGGAGCGGGACTCAGGCGGATTATCGTCTCCATGGACGGACTCACGGACGAGAGCTATCGCGCCTACCGCATCGGCGGTAGTGTAGAGCAATGCAAGAAAGCTTTGCTGTACCTGCGCAAAGCCAAGGAAATGTTCGCCAGCCACATCATCATCGAACTGCAGGTTCTGCGGCTCAGAAGCAATGAGCACGAGTGGGAGACTTTCCGGCGCGAATACAAGGCTCTGGGAGCCGACAGGCTCGTCTTCAAGACCGCACAGCTCTACGACTATGCGGAGGGACACCCGCTCATGCCTGCTGACGAACGCTACTGCCGCTATGCCAAAGGAGCCGACGGGCTTTACCACCGCAAGGAAAGGAGCAGAGGCTGCCTCCGTGTGTGGAGCGGCGCCGTCGTCACAGCCACGGGAGAGGTGCTGCCTTGCTGCTACGACAAAGCGCACGCGCACACGTACGGAAATATAATGAACACGCGCATGCGCGAACTGTTTGCCGGAGAGAGAGCACGGGCTTTCCGCCTTGCTGCGCAGAGAGAACAGCCGGACATCTGCAAAGAGTGCTGGAGATGAGAGTTGAACGGTTTATATTCGGGTCTTTCGGGACGAACACATATGTCCTCTCGTCCCTGCCCTGCGCCGGAGAAACGGCGGAGGGGCATGTGCTGTTGGTGGACCCGGCGTGCTCGAACCCCTATGAGCAGAAACAGCTGAAGGACTATATAGGCTCACGGTCGGTCACCATCATCGCCACGCACGGGCATCTGGACCATTTGTGGGGTGCCGCGTGGGCGTGCAGAGAATGGCGGACTGAGGTGCTGATGCACGAGGCGGACATCCCGATGGTAGAGGCGATGGCGGCGCAGTATTCACTCTTCGGCATAGACGCCACGCCGCAACCTTTCCCCATCCGTCCTCTGGACCTCAATGCGCCGTTGGATGAACCTGCCGGCTGTACGCTCCGGCTGATTCACACACCCGGTCACACCCGCGGCGGCGTGTGTCTGTACTGGGAGAAGGAGCAGGTGCTCCTCTCCGGAGACACACTCTTTCGCATGGGATACGGCAGAACGGACCTGCCCGGCGGAGACACAGGACAACTCATCAACTCGCTGAGACATCTTTTCACGCTGCCGCCGGAGGTAAAAGTCTATCCCGGTCACGGCGAGAGCACGACTATTGCAGCAGAACGGAGATATTAGAATATACTACGAGATATTAGGATATACTACGAGATATTAATTATTAATTTCCCCAAAAGCCGCCCTTCGGATTCGAAGGACGGCTTTTTTCGTTGTATGAAGGTCTCTTATGCTTTCGTGAACTGGTCTTTGCCTACGCCGCAGAGGGGGCAGGTCCAATCCTCGGGGAGGTCTTCAAACGCGGTGCCTGCTGCGATGCCGTTGTCCGGATCGCCTGTTTCGGGGTCGTACTCGTACCCGCATACGTCACAAATGTACTTTGCCATAATAGTATTGTTTTATTGGGTTGTGTTAATGACGCTCGGGACGCGGACCGCGGCGCTCAGGGCGGGGACCTCTGTCAAGGCGTGCACCGTCGGTGTGGTCGTCACGTTTGGGACGGTCTCCGCGCGGAGCACGCGCAGGACGCTCAGGCTCCTGATAGTCTGCGGGTTTCTCCTTCAATGCGCGGGCGGAGAGACGGAACTTACCGGTCTTGGGGTCGATCTCTAACAGTTTGATGCGGATGTGGTCGCCCTCTTGGATGCCGGTCTCTTCCATGGTCTCGTAGCGTTTCCAGTCAATCTCGGAGATATGCAGCAGTCCCTCTTTGCCCGGCATGAACTCTACGAAGCAGCCGTAAGGCATGAGTGATTTGACTACGGAGTCATATTCCTCGCCTACCTCAGGCAGCGCAACGATAGCTTTGATTTTGGCGATTGCGGCTGCCATAGCTTCGCCGTTGTTCGAAGCCACTTCCACCTTGCCGCCCTTCTCGTCCTCGTCAATAGAGATGACAGCACCTGTCTCGGCTTGGATGCCTTGGATAATCTTACCGCCAGGACCTATCACTGCACCAATCATATCTTTCGGGATATAGAACGAGGTGATGCGCGGAGCGTGCGGCTTGAGGTCTGCGCGCGGAGCAGGCATGCACTCGAGAATCTTGTCAAGGATGTACATACGTGCCTCGTGAGCCTGCGCCAGTGCGTTCTCCAGAATCTCGTAACTCAGACCATCCACTTTGATATCCATCTGGCAGGCGGTGAGACCGTCGCGAGTACCGGTGGTCTTGAAGTCCATATCGCCGAGGTGGTCCTCATCGCCGAGGATGTCGGAGAGGATGGCGTAGTTCTTGCCTTGGTTCTCGGAGATAAGACCCATGGCTATACCGCTGACCGGTTTCTTCATAGGAACGCCTGCGTCCATGAGTGCGAGCGTACCTGCGCACACAGTGGCCATGGAGCTGGAGCCGTTGGACTCGAGGATGTCGGATACCACGCGTACGCAATAAGGGAAGTCCTCGGGAATCATGTTCTTGAGAGCACGGCAGGCAAGGTTTCCGTGACCTATCTCACGGCGGCCTACACCGCGTTGTGCTTTCGCCTCGCCGGTTGAGAACGGCGGGAAGTTATAGTGCAGCAGGAATTTGTCCGTGCCTTGGATGAGCGCTTCGTCAACAATCTTCTCGTCACGGCTGGTGCCAAGGGTGACGGTAGAGAGCGACTGGGTCTCTCCGCGTGTGAAGATAGAGCTTCCGTGAGGACCGGGCAGCGGGCTTACTTCGCACCAGATAGGACGGATCTCTGTAGTCTTGCGTCCGTCCAGACGCTTGCCCTCGTCGAGCACGGCACGACGCATAGCCTCTTTCTCCACATCGTGGTAATAACGGTCCACGAGTGCGGCTACCTCATCGATATCCACGCCGAGCGCTTCTGCGCGGGCTGCCATGTATTCGGCTTTCTCCTCCTTGAAGTCATCGCGTATCTGGGAGAACATCGCCTCGCGGTGGTGCTTGTCGGTGTCGGCTGCGGTAGCTTGGGCATAAGCACGGGCATAGGAGTAGTCATGTACTGCCTGCTTCAGCTCGTCGTCGTTCACCTCATGGCAGTACTCGCGTTTGGTCTCTTTGCCGTAAGCTTTCATCATCTCATTGATGGCAAGACACTGCGGTTTGATTGCCTCGTGTGCGGCTTTGATGGCATCCAACATGACGCTCTCGGGCACCTCTTTCATCTCGCCTTCCACCATCATGATGTTGTCATAGGTAGCCGCCACCATCAGTTCGAGGTCAGCGTGTTCGCATTGCTCGAAAGTCGGGTTGATGACCATCTTGCCGTCCACACGTGCCACGCGTACCTCGCTCACGGGACCCTCGAACGGGATGTCCGAGCATGCCAGTGCAGCACCGGCAGCAAGACCGGCGATAGACTCAGGCATGTCAATGCCGTCAGCGGAATACATCGTCACGTTGACGAAAGTCTCTGCATGATAGTTGGAGGGGAAGAGAGGACGGAGGGCACGGTCAATGAGACGTGCAATCAGAATCTCGTAGTCGGACGCCTTTCCTTCGCGGCGGGTGAAACCGCCGGGGAAACGGCCCGCAGAAGCAAATTTCTCTTTGTACTCTACGGTCAGGGGCATAAAGTCAGTGCCCGGAACCGCATCTTTGGCGGAGCAGACTGTGGCAAGAATCATGGTATTGCCGAGTGTCGCCATCACGGCTCCGTCGGCTTGTTTCGCCAGTTTGCCTGTCTCCAGTTTGATTACTCGTCCGTCGGGGAGAGCAATCTCTTTGGTAATTACATTCATTAATTTTAGTCATTTTTGGCCGCCGTTTGCGACCGGTTATTAATCAGACCCGCAAAAAGTCGTGCAAAGGTACAACAAAAATTCGACATATGCAAGCGCAAAATGGAGAAAAAAAGAGAAATTTCTTGTTTTGCATAAGAAAAACGATAAAAATGCACCTTTTCAGAAAAAAAAACGCGAAAAGTTTGGTCAATTCAAAAAAAAGCAGTACCTTTGCATGCTTTTTTCGTCGAAAACGCAAGTTTGAGAAAAAAACGAGCCTTCGCTTTTTTCGTCGAAAACGCAAAAATTTTTCGCGCGATTATAGGTCTTGACGCCTTTCGCCAAGAAAAAGATTTTAATTATTAATTACTAACTATTAATTGATTTATGGTAAATCATTATGAAACTGCCTTCGTTCTGACACCCGTTTTGTCTGAACCGCAGACAAAGGAGGCAGTAGAAAAATTCGAGAATCTTCTCACCCAGAATGGCGGTACCATCCTGAACCGTGAGGAGTGGGGTCTGCGCCAGCTCGCCTACCCTATCCAAGGTAAAAATTCGGGCTTCTACATCATCCTGCAGTTTGATGCCGAACCCGCAGTAATCGCTACCCTCGAGACCGAATTCCGTCGTGACGAGCGCGTTATACGCTTCCTCACTACACGTCTTGACAAGTACGCTTTCGAATATGCCGAGAAGCGTCGTGGCAAAGGTAAACAACAAAATTCAGAGGAGGCTTAATTATGGCACAGAATGACGAAATCCGCTATCTGACTCCGCAAGGTTCGGACCAGAAGAAGAAAAAGTACTGCCGTTTCAAGAAATCCGGCATTAAGTACATCGATTACAAAGATCCTGAGTTCCTCAAGAAGTTCCTCAACGAGCAAGGCAAAATCCTGCCACGTCGCATCACCGGTACCTCTCTGAAGTTCCAGCGCAAAGTTGCTCAGGCTGTTAAGAAAGCACGCCACTTGGCTCTGCTGCCTTACGTAACAGACATGATGAAATAACCCACTAACAAGAAAGGAAAGAACATGGAAGTAATTCTTATTCAAGACCTGGCTAATCTGGGTTTCAAAAACGACATCGTAAAAGTACGCGACGGCTACGGACGTAACTACCTGCTCCCGCAGAAGATTGCTATCATCGCTAACGAGAGCAACAAGAAACAGCTCGCCGAGAACCTCAAACAGCAGGCTCACAAGGCTGCCAAGATTCTCGCTGACGCGCAGGCTCTGGAGGCTAAACTGGCTGAGACCGTAATCGAAGTAAAAGTTAAAGCTAACGAGGACGGCAAAATCTTCGGTACTGTCACCACTCAGAACATCTCTGACGCACTCAAGGCACAGGAGATCCTGATTGACAAGAAGGTCATCACCATCGCTGAGCCTATCAAACAAGTGGGTGAGTACACCGCTCAGGCTCGTCTCCATCGTGAAGTGAAAGCTGATATCAAGCTGAATGTAGTAGCTGAGTAATTGTTGAACATTTAAAGAAAGGAAAAAAGCAATGAAAGCTGGAATTCATCCCGAGAACTACCGCGTAGTGGTTTTCAAAGATATGTCTGACGGTACTCAGTTCTTCAGCCGCTCCACAGCAGCCACGAAGGACAGTATCGAGATTGACGGCGTTCAGTATCCGCTGATCAAGCTGGAGATCTCCAATACGAGTCACCCCTTCTACACCGGCAAATCCAAACTCGTGGACACCGCCGGTCGTGTGGACAAGTTCATGTCGCGCTACGGCAACCGCACGCGCAAGTAACACTTGTGTTCTATACGGGCGGGCTTTCGGCTCGCCCGTATTGTTTTTTGTAACTGTTTAACGTTTCTCGCTGAGAAACCATTTTAACCTTTTAACGTCGGAAACGACATCTTGACATGCAAAGCATCTTATGGCGTGCTCTCGGACGCAACACCCTCATCTCTATCATCCTTTTCGGAGCATTATTAGGACTTCTATGGCTCGTTGAGACCTATCTCCTCCCTTGTGGGGAGGTCGGGAGGGGCTCCCTCCTCAAATGGCATGACACCGCGTGGGTCGTTGGCATACCCGCCAGCGTCATCGGCGTGGCGTATATCCTGACAATCCGCGACCCAAAGAACTACACCGGTTTCTTCCCCGGAATAATCATGTCGGTCCTCTTGGGTGTACAATTCCTCCTGCAAGGACAGTATGACAGCACCTTCCTCTATTTCTTTGTCTTCATCCCCTTCCAGATGATGGCTATCTACAAATGGAGCCGGAACAAAGACGACGGA
>JAFSLP010000040.1 GCA_017448345.1 Paludibacteraceae bacterium
CTCTACGCCGTCTGCAAAAGTGAAAGAAGTAACCTGCGAATTGGTGCTATAGAACGGCGCGCTATCATCCGAACCGATAGAGCAGTCTGCCGGTTTCCACACAATCGTGGTCGTCGGATTGTCCTTGAAAGCCGCGTTGCCTATCGATGTAACCGTGCTCGGAATAGTGATCTCCGTCAGCTTGCAGTTGTAGAACGCACGCAGACCGATGGTTGTAATTCCTTCATGCAGATTCACATTCGCCAATTTCGTGCAGCCGTAAAATGCATCTGCGCTAACGGTAGTCAAGGTCGCAGGTAGTTCAATGGACTCCAACGAGGTACAGCCCTCCAAGAAACTGGCAGGCAGTGTCTTTTGCGTTGCAGGCAAGTTAATGGATTTGAGGTTCGTGCAATTCATGAAAGCATACTGACCCAGTCTGCTGACCGAAGCCGGAAGCACGATTGTATCCAACAGGCTCATGTTCTTGCAAATATATGCCGGTACGACCTCTACGCCGTCCGCAAAAGTGAAAGAGGTCACTTGCGAATTGGTGCTATAGAACGGCGCGCTATCATCCGAACCGATAGAGCAGTCTGCCGGTTTCCACACAATCGTAGTTGTCGGGTTGCCCTTGAAAGCCGAATTGCCGATAGAGGTAACCGTGCTCGGAATAGTAATCTCCGTCAGTGCGCAGTTATAGAACGCACGCAGGTTGATGGTCGTCAGACCTTCTTCCAAGTTTACGGAGCCTAATTTCGTGCAGCCGTAGAAAGCGTCCGTTCCGATAGTGGTGACGGATGTCGGCAGGGTCACGGATTGCAGGTTTGTCAGGCCCTCAAACGCACTTGTCCCGATACTCGTCACAGGATACGTGTAGTTGTTATAGGTCACGGACGCAGGGATAGTAACCGCCGTATAGTCTTTATAAACGGAGTTGTCCGAACTCTGGTCTTTAACCACTTGTGCCGTGGTTGTACCCAACGAATAATACAGACCGTTCAACTTGACGGTTTCGGCATACATCTGAATAAAGCAAGCACATAGTGCAAGCAAAAAGAGATAGATCTTTTTCATTGTATATATTGTTTAAACTATTATCGGGTGGTCCCATTGACCTTTGCAGGTGCAAAGGTACAAAAAATTTTACATATATGCAAATATATTTTTCTATAAGCTCTAAGCAACAAAAAGTATATATATACTATGTATATATATAGTATAAGGCGTAAAAAAACGTCCTTTTGTGCATTTTTTGCAAAGTATCTTATGGTTATCCTATGGTTATCCTATGGTTATCCTGTGGCGGGATACGCTAAATTAACGCTAAAAACACCCCCCTGCCCCCTATGTAAGGGGGAGAGACCTCTTCTTAAATTCTTTCAAAAAATGCAGAAAGACTTGCATATGTCAAATATTTTTAGTAATTTTGCGTGCAAAATTGAAATGAGAACTATAAAAGTACTATAAAATAAGGACTATGAAAGTACTGCTAATCAACGGAAGTCCCCGGAAGGAAGGGAACACGTATTGCGCGCTGAGCGAAGTGGCAAAAACCTTAGAGAACGAGGGTATCGAAGCGGAGATTGTATGGATAGGCAACCGTCCGATGCGCGGGTGTATCGCCTGCGGACGTTGCAAGTCCGGCGAACCTTATCCTGACGGGCACATAGGCTGTGTGTTCAACGACGACAACTGCAATGCCATCTCCGCCAAGTTCGCAGAGGCGGACGGTTTTGTGTTCGGTTCACCTGTCTATTACGGTCAGCCGAACGGTTCGCTGCTATGCTTCATGCAGCGTGCCTTCTTCAGCAACGGTGCCGCTGTGCAGAACAAGCCCGCAGCCGTAGTGACGATATGCCGTCGCGGCGGCGCCACCGCAGCCTTCCAGAGTTTGCAGATGCCGCTGCAGATGATGAATATGCCGATAGCCACCTCCCAGTACTGGAACATCGCTTACGGCCGTGAGGAAGGTCAGGCATCACAAGACACCGAAGGCATGCAGACGATGCGCACGCTGGCGCATAACTTGGCATGGATGCTGCGCGGACTGGCAGGCGAGAAAGCCCCAGAACGCGAGACATGGCAGCCGATGCATTTCATCCGATAGACATGGCGGAACTGATAGACATACAAACCCCTGTGACCATCTGCCGCGCTTCGGCAGGTACGGGCAAGACCTATACGTTAGCCGCGTATTATGCCGGTCTGCTGCTGTCCGGCGAAGACTACCGCTCCATCCTCGCCATCACCTTCACCAACAAGGCGACCGCAGAGATGAGCGAACGTATCTTGGGATATCTGTATGGCATCTCGCAAGGCAGCGAACAGGCGTTCCTCTCACGCGCGCGTCAGTTTATGATACGCGACGCACACGCGAGCGATGCCGAACTGCAACGCCGCGCAGGCGAGTGCTTCAGGCATATGCTTCTGGACTATGACAACATGCAGGTACAGACTATCGACTCGTTCCTGCAGACCCTGATGAGCGGTTTGGCAGGTGTGCTGCGGATGAGCGTGGGGCTGAGCACGGAACTGGACATCGACCATGTGATACGGAATGCCGTGGACCAGCTGCTGACGACCGAGATGAGCGCAGCCGACAAGTCGATACTGGAAGATTACATGCGCCTGAAGTTAGACGAAGAGAGCCAGTGGGATGTGCGTCAGAGCCTGTGCGCGATGGCAAAAGAACTGTATAACGAGTCGGTACAGATGCTGGACGCCGAGGGACAAATCCTATTCGACACGGCAGCTATCGAACGGCGGCGGACGAAGACGAAGGAGCTATGGGAGCAGAACAGCACTGTTCGAGAGCTGCGTGCGTTGCTGGGACGGTGCAACCCCGAGGGCTACAACCGCTATACCGGCTACGCGTACGACAGGCTGATGCGGAGCGTAGAAGCCCCGGAGAAAATGCCTGCCGCCGACCGTTTCCGAGGCATCAGCGCCAAGTCCTGCAACGCGGACGAGATGTTAGAAGCGACCGAATTAGCCGCCCGTGCAGGACGATATTACAACACGCTGCAGCTGACAGTCCGTTTCAGCCGTGACATGGAGCTGATGGCATCCCTGCAAGCGCTGATACAGAGGAACTTAGCCGAAGCCAACTGCGCTCTTCTCGCCCGTACGGCAAGCACGCTGAGCAATGCCCTGCGCGAAGGAGACGCCGATTTTATCCTTGAGAAAGCCGGAATCCGGTACAAACATATCCTGATAGACGAGTTTCAGGACACGAGCCGTCTGCAATGGAGCGTCATCAACCGCCTGCTGCAAGACGTGCTTGCCGGCACAGGGCACACGCTGCTCATCGTGGGTGACATCAAACAGTCGATATACCGCTGGCGCAACGGCGACTGGCATATCATGGACGAGCTGGATTACGGCTCACAGACCAACGGGCGGTTCACCTCTCTGACGCGTAACTTCCGCAGCAGCGAAGAGGTGGTGCGGTTCAACCTCTCGCTATTCAAACATATTGTCGAGGAGTACAAAACCTCCGATTCCAACGAGCAAAAACTGGTGGAGCGTATCTACAGCGAAGGGTTCAGCGAGGAGCGTCTGGAGTCGTTCTATCAAGCCGGCAGGAAGAAAGGCGGTTTTGTCCGGTTCCGAGCCTTCCCCAAACGCCGTCCCGCCGAACTGCCGGACGAGGGACCGCGTGCGTTCATACCGACCCGCGAACTGATGACACTTGACATGTTCGACGCCATGGAGCAGCTGTTAGCAGCAGGAGCAACGGCTTCGGACATGATGATTCTGGTGCGCGAGAAGAAAGATGCCGCTTATATAACCGACATGCATGCACATATACGTACCGACAAACCGGACGAATACCCGCTGCTGTCCAAGACACCTATTGTCTCTGCGGACAGTTTCCTGTTAGAAGCGTCCGACGACGTGAAGACAGTTATCGCCGGTCTGCGGTATGCCGTCAAAGGCGATGAACTGGCAGGCAACTACGCGGCGATGATGTCCCAAAAGCCCGGTGTCATCGGACAAATCCGGTCGTGTATCACCTCCAAGACACCGCTTTACGAGGCGGTGAGCGAACTGGTGCGACTGCTGCTGACCGACGCCGACGGACAATACCAAGGCAGCGAGACGGCGTATGTGAACAGTCTGCTTGACCGCACACGCGAATACGTGTCCGCATACGGGAGCCGGATAGAGGATTTCCTGACATGGTGGGACGATACGCTGCACGGCAAGCCTATTCCCGCCTCCGCCACCGACGCCATCCGCATTCTGACGGTTCATGCCAGCAAGGGTCTGCAGGCGCAGACGCTGTTCGTGCCGTTCTGCACATGGACCAAAGAGGCAGGGCAGCATCCGCAGAAGATATGGTGCCAAGTGGCGGAAGAGGTGTCGGACGGAACGGACTACGTGCCTATTCAGGACGGAGCGGAGATGGCTGATTCCGCTTACAAGAAAGAATATGAGGCGGAGCACCTGAACATGCGTATCGACAACCTGAATATGCTCTATGTGGCGCTGACACGTGCCGAGGACAACCTGTATATATCCGCCGATTTTCCCATCACCAGCAAAGGTGCGATGGGAACCTGCAACAGGGTGGGCAGGTATCTGTTAGACTTCACGGAGATGAATGACACGGTATTGCGCGATGACCTGCCGACGACACGAGAGGGTGCGCCATATGCCGAGTATGCCGTGGGTGCCCCCGTCATCCGCAAACATAACGCACCGGAGCAGCAGAGAGGCGACAGCAAGCCGTTCTCGTTCAGCGGCGTGCCGGCAACCTATGCCGAGCTATGGGCGGACAGCGCCCAAGTGCGGTTCGTGCAATCACAGGAAGGTGCGCTCTATACCGATTACGGCGAGGAGGCGTACCGCCGTGTGGCACGCATGGATTTCGGCAATCTGTGTCATGAGATATTCGCCCATCTGCGCAAAGCGGACGAACTGGAGCAGGTGCTCGACGAGTTCGAGACACGCGGCGAGATAGCCTCTCCGGCACAGCGAGAGGAACTGAAAAGGCTGATTTCATCGGCATGGGAGGGCAATGAGGAGATGCGCGACTGGTTCACCTCTCCATGGCAACTGAAGCTGGAGGAAGCTATCTATCTGGACCAGCGCGAGGTGCGTCCCGACCGTGTGATGATCAACCCCCGGACCAACGAAGCCATTGTATTGGATTACAAGTTCGGGCAATGGGAAGAGCGATATATCACGCAGGTGCATGACTATATGGAGGCGCTGCGCCGCATGGGTCATACGCCCGTACGCGGCTATCTGTGGTTCGCGCGCAAGCCGCAAGGGAAACAACTGGTAGAAGTACAATAAAGGAGGATGCGCATGGAATCATTTTTGCAACAGACAGCCCGTTCTATCATAGCCACCACCGAATGGCGCCAGCTGAGCCGCACGACGCTTGTGCTGCCGTCACACCGTGCCGGTCTGGTGCTCAAAGACGAACTGCTGCGACTCCAACAGGCGTCTCATGCCCAAGCCGTGTGGGCACCGCACGTGCAGACACTGACCCAGTTGCAGGACTCGCTCAGTCCGTTATACGCCGAGGATGAGTTATTCACCATCATCCGGCTGTACCGCCATTACCGGAAGCTGTCATCCGTGGAACAACAGGCGCAAGAGGACCTCATGCCCTTGGATATGTTCTACGGCTGGGGCAGGCAGATGCTGGCGGATTTCACCAATATAGATGCCTCGATGCCGGCAGAGCATGTACCGAACTTCTTCGACAACACCATCGCGGCGCATGAGTTGAGCCAATGGCAGTTAGACCCCGAAGTGGCGGAACGGTTGCGGTCACTGATTAACCCGTTCGCTCAGGACGGGAAAGAGACACAAGCCGACTCGCTGAAACATCAATACGAGCTGTTATGGCGCAAGCTGTACGAGCTGTACCGCCTGCTGCGTGCCGAGATGGAAGCGGAGCAGAAGGGCTACAGCGGTATGAGGCAGCGGAGCGTAATCGAGCACTGGGAGGACGAGAGTATCCAAGAGAAGATAGCCGGACGGACGTATATCTTCGTGGGTTTCAACTATCTCCTGCCCGTCGAACGCGAGCTGATGAGTCTTTTGAAGGACGCAGGGCAGGCACAGTTCTACTGGGACTATGTGGCTGATTTCCTGACGAATGAGAAAGCCTTCTCTTTTGCCAAACTGAATAGTGACATCTTAGGTCGTGCACTGCCTCCGCAACAATGGGACGAGCCGAGAGAAGTGACGGTGGTATCCAGTGTGTCACGCGAGGCTCAGGCACAGTACGTACACCGCTGGCTGCAAGAGAATTACACGGCTCACGGGCAAAAGACCGGCGTCGTCATCTGCGACGAGACGATGCTGGAGCCGGTGGTATATACGCTGCCGCCCATCGTTCTGCCCGGCGAGACGGAGGCGGAGCCGATAAACATCACGAAGGGTTTTCCGCTCCGTAACACGGAGGTCTATGCCCGCGTGACGGCATGGCTGTCGGACCGTAAAAACGGACAGGCGGACGACATCGCGGGACCGGAGATTATTGACCGTCTGCTGGCAGAGATATTCCCGGTTTCAACGGACAAATCCGGCGAAGAAGAACCGCAAGCCGAACCGTCCGCACTCACATGGCAGGAACTGCTGGTCTTGGAATCCGAATACCAAGTACGCAAGATAGCCAACCAGATGCGAAAGATACTGGCGGAAGGGATTGTCGATGTGCCGTTCACGGTCAAGATGCTCCGTCTGCTGATGCGCAGGACGATGGAGAGCGTGACGATGCCATTCCACGGCGAACCGGTGACCGACATCCAAGTGATGGGTGTGCTGGAGACGCGTATGTTAGACTTCGACAAGCTGCTGCTGCTCAACGTGGAAGAGGGTATCCTGCCGCAACGGCAGAAAGATATCAGTTTCATCCCCTTCTATCTGCGCAAGGCATATCACATGCAGACCTCCGATGAGCGTGCGACAGTGTATGCCTATAACTTCTTCCGTCTGCTGAGCCGCGCCCGTCACAGCACGCTGCTGTTTGCCACTGCCGAGACCGCAGAAGGCGGAAAAGGCATGTCACGGTTTATCATGCAGATGCTCGTTTCGCCCGAATTCAACGTACAAAAAATGCAACTGCAGGAGGAGAGTGTGCTTCATCCCCAGTCGATAGCGGACACTTTAGGCGAGATGCGTCCGCTGCTCTCCACTCTCCGGCAAGACAAAGACGGCGTGCTGCTGCGAGCAAGCGGAAGACCATACCGTCTCTCACCCAGTGCGCTGAATACGTATATCTCCTGTCCGCGCAGTTTCTATTATCAGTATATCTTGGGCTGGGCACCGCAGGAAGAAGAGGAGGTGCTCTTCGCGTCCAACACTCTCGGCTCGTTCGTGCATCATTCGATGGAATATATCTATACCCGGTATCTGCATTGCAACAACGTCACGCCGGTGCCCGTCCATGCCGATGAAATCGCGCAGATAAGTGCAGACGAGGTCCGGCTGCAGGAAGCACTGCGGGCGGCGTACACCGCCATGAACGAAGAATGGCAGAAGACGCATCCTGACGAGCCGGAGCATTACATAGCAGACCACCATACCGGCGAGAATGTCATCATCTTGGGCTATGTGCGCAACATCCTTGAGCGCGATGCCGAGGATGCCAAGAACGGCTTGCAGATATGTCTCTTGGAGCAGGAACGAACATTCCCCGTACAGATTGACGGAGTTGGTGAACTGCTGACCGGTGGACAGATAGACAGAGTGGATATATGCACGGAGAACGGACAAGAAAGGCTGCGCGTAGTAGATTATAAATCAGGCTCTTATAACGATACAACCCATCAGAAGAAGATGTCTTCCGCATGGGAGGAACTGATGGAGAGCGAGGATAAGAATTATGTCCGCCAGACGCTGATTTACAGCCATGCCGTCATGGTGCATGACAAGACCGGTCTGCCGATAGAACCCAACCTCTATTTCTGCCGCCGCAAGCTGAACGGGATAGAAACGACCATCGATATAGCCGATGAGACCGTGCATGACTACCGAGGCATCCAAGCACAGTTTGCCGATGCGCTCAAAGAACAGATACGTACCATCCTGACAACCACCGATTTCCCGCAATGCGATGAGGACAAATGCCCGCCATTCTGTCCGTTCTTTGACCTATGCGGACGCAAACCCAAAGAGTTTTAAGTATGCAAAAAACCACACAATATTACCAAGTTGGCGGCCATGTGTTTGCCATAGAAGCGACGGCGGAACAGTTCGCGTTGCTACCTAATTATGCTCCGTTTCAGACCGATAAAACCGAGCAAAGTCACGTGTTTATAATTCATACAAACAGCGGTCCGCTGCCTTCCATCGACGGCTGGGAGCATGTCTATACCGACCGTTCGGATGAAGACATGCCGCGTATCGAGATGTATAAAACCGCGAGCGAATGGCTGTTCCGGGTGTCTCTTTCGCGCGACGGAGAGGTGGTGAGTGCAATGCGCTGTGCAGCGGACTGGAGCGAGGTGAACCTCTTCCTGCTGCCTGAATACACGCGCTTTGCCATTGATAATGCAGCGATGCTGGTCTATGCCTTCCGCACCACATCGCTTGACACGCTTCTCTTCCATTCCTCAGTAACAGTGCGCGGCGGCTACGGATATATGTTCCTCGGTCATTCGGGAACCGGAAAAAGTACGCATTCGCAACAATGGCTCACCGCCTTTGAGGATGCCGAACTGCTGAATGACGACAATCCCGTGGTACGAATCCTAAGCGACGGCAGTGTGCGTGTATATGGCTCGCCGTGGTCCGGGAAGACGCCGTGCTACAAGGCGGCAGATGCGCCTGTAGCGGCTCTGGTGCAACTGGCACAGGCTCCCGCCAATGAAATAAGAAAAATGAAAATGACGCAGGCATATCCGTATATCCTTGCGTCTGTGAGCGGTCTCAAACTGCAACCGCAGATGATGGACCGGCTGTATGAGACAATAGCCAGACTGTTAGAAATATGCCCGGTATATAAGCTGGACTGTCTTCCTAATCCTGATGCCGCACGACTATGCGCTCAAACGTGTTTACCTTAGATTTGTCGTACGGGCAGGACATCTTGATATAGTTCTCGGTGAATCCGTACATCAGTCCGCCGTTTTTCTTGCTCTCCCAAAGAACGGTGGCTTCATATCCCTCATGTTCACGATAGAACTGTTCTGTCTTTCGCGCCGAGAGGGCATGCAGTTCCTTGCTCCTGCGCTCACGTTCCCGCTGTGGTACGACCGTCAGGTCCATCTCCAGCATCCGTGTGTTTGCCCGCTCGGAATAGGTGAAGACATGCAGTTGCGACACCGGCAGCGACTCAATGAAACGGACGTAGTCCTGCCAGTACTCGTCCGTCTCTCCGCGCACCCCCACCATACAGTCCACACCGATGAACGCGTGCGGCATGACGGATTTGATATGCGCGACACGTTCTGCAAACAGTTCCCGCGTATAGCGTCTGCCCATGATTTTCAGCATGTCATTGCTGCCGGACTGCAAGGGGATATGAAAATGCGGTGCAAAATGTGCGCTATGAGCCACAAAATCAATAATTTCATCACTCAGCAGGTTGGGTTCGCAACTCGAAATACGGATGCGGAAATCACCGTTAATGAGGTCCAATGCTTTTATCAGGTCAATGAAATGTTCGTTGGTGGAACGCCCGAAATCGCCGATGTTGACCCCTGTCAGAATCAGCTCTTTGGCTCCATCGCGGATGGCTTCCGCAGCCTGTGCAACGACCGATGAAACCGAAGGATTACGGCTTTTTCCACGCGCAAGCGGAATGGTACAATAACTGCAGAAATAGTTGCAGCCGTCCTGCACTTTGAGGAAACAGCGCGTGCGGTCGTCCTTGCTGTACGCCGCGTGAAAATCATCTATCTCGCGGATGGCGGAGGTGAATACAGGTGTTGCCTGTGAGACGTGAACGGAGTGTTCAATCTCCCTGACAAACTCCGGCAGGTTGAATTTCTCGTTCTGCCCCAATACATAATCCACCCCCTCGATATGCGCGATTTCATCGGGTTTGAGCTGGGCGTAGCAACCCGTGACAATGAGTATCGCATTGGGATTTTCGCGGCGGATACGGTGAATGAGCTGGCGGTCCTTATGGTCTGCCGCATCCGTAACCGAGCAGGTGTTGATGACGCATATGTCCGCCTGCTCACCTTTCGCAGCACGTGTATGTCCGCGTTCAATGAGTGCTTTGCCGAGGGCGCTTGATTCGGCAAAATTCAATTTGCAACCTAATGTAGAAAACGATATTTTCATAAAATAGAGTGCAAAGATACGCTTTTTCTTGCAAATATGCAAATTTTTTTGCATATATGTATTTTTTTTTGTACCTTTGTGCGCTAAAATGTAGTATAATCGTTAAAGAAGCAAGAACAAATGGTAAACAACCTCGGTTTTGTTCGTGTGGCGGCAGCCGTGCCGACCATGCGTGTCGCGGACTGCAAGTACAACGCGGAGCAAATCAAACTGCAGATACAAGATGCGATAGACGAAGGCGTGGAGGTCATCTGTTTCCCGGAACTGAGTATCACCGGTTACACTTGCGCTGACCTTTTCTTCACCCAGCAGCTCCAGCAGAGTTGCATGCGTGAGCTGGAGTCATTGTGTGATTTCACGCGAGGCAAGGCGATTATTGTCCTTGTAGGCGCGCCGCTGCAGGTGGACAACGACCTTTTCAACTGCGCTTTTGTGATGACAGACGGAGAGGTCATCGGCGTAGTGCCGAAAGTCAATCTGCCCAACACGGGCGAGTTCTACGAGAAACGCTGGTTCACGTCCGGCCGTGCGACCCGTGAGTACGCGCCCGGCGGAGTAGTGCCGCGTATCCCGTTGGTGGAGTTATGGAGCGGGGAAGTGCCATTTGGCACCGATCTCCTTTTCTGTACACGCCATTATGCTTTCGGTCTGGAGATATGCGAGGACCTCTGGTCTCCGTTGCCGCCGTCCACCCAACTGGCTATCCAAGGGGCGGAACTGGTGTTCAACCTGTCCAGTTCCAACTGCTTGGTGGGAAAGAATGACTTCCGCCGCCAGATGATAAAACAACAATCGGCACGTGTACATTGCGGATATATCTATACCTCGTCAGGAGTAGGCGAAAGCACGACGGATGTCGTTTTTTCAGGCAGTACGTATATCGCCGAGAACGGCGAGATGCTTCAGGAGGGCGAGCGTTTTCTGCGGTCCAACTCGTTGGTGATTCAGGAGATAGACATCGAGCGTCTGCGCACGGACCGGCAGCGCAACACCAATTTCACCAAGGACAAGACAGGTCATTACCGCCATATCAACGTGGCACCCATAGAGCGTGAAGAGGAGTTTACGGCTCCGACGCACCGTGTGTTCTCTCCCTCGCCTTTCCTTCCGAAGAAAGGCGAAGAGGACCAATACTGCATGGATATCTTCTCCATTCAGACGAGTGCTCTTGCGCGCCGTTGGGAACACACCCATTCCGAGACGCTTGAGGTGGGTATCTCCGGTGGTCTGGACAGTACGCTGGCGTTGCTTGTGTGCGTGTTAACGGCAGATATGCTCGGGTATGAGCGCACACGTATCGTGGGTGTCACCATGCCCGGTTTCGGCACATCCGACCGTACGTACCACAATGCCATCCGGCTGATGAAGTTATTAGGCGTGACGCATCGCGAGATATCCATCCGCGAGATGACCACCCAGCATCTGCAGGACATCGCTCATGACATGGACAAGCACGATATTACTTATGAGAACGCACAAGCGCGCATACGTACGTTGATACTGATGAATCTTGCCAACGAGCTGAACGGCATGGTGGTCGGCACCGGCGACCTCAGCGAACTGGCACTCGGCTGGTGTACCTATAACGGCGACCAGATGTCGATGTACGGCGTGAATGCGGGCATCCCCAAAACCCTCGTACGGTATCTTGTCAAATATGCAGCGGAGAACCTCTTCGGCGAGGAACTGCGCCAAGTGCTGCTGGATGTGGTGGATACGCCTGTCTCGCCGGAACTGCTGCCGACAGACGAACAGGGAGAGATTGCACAGAAGACAGAGGACAAAGTGGGACCGTACGAGCTGCATGATTTCTTTATCTATTATTTTCTGCGTTTCGGCTTCACCCGCGAGAAAATCAAATACATGGCGGTACAGGCATTCGAGGACCAGTATGACGAAGAGACGATTGACAAATGGCTCTCTGTCTTCATGCGCCGATTCTGCACGCAGCAGTTCAAACGTACCTGCATGCCGGACGGTCCGAAGGTAGTCAGCGTCAGTCTCTCTCCGCGCGGGGACTGGAGAATGCCGAGCGATGCCTGCTGTATATAAGACCGCTGTGCTGAAAGACTAAAGACCGTTCACTACGTTCACTGAAAGAATAAAGACTAAAATGA
The DNA here is from genome assembly GCA_017448345.1 of Paludibacteraceae bacterium. Classification (GTDB taxonomy): domain Bacteria; phylum Bacteroidota; class Bacteroidia; order Bacteroidales; family Paludibacteraceae; genus Colicola. The sequence continues at coordinate 12,357 of JAFSLP010000040.1, forward strand.
CAATCAAAGAAAATATATCGTTATTGCCGTACAACACGTTCCGCATGGATGTGAAGGCGAAGATTTTTGCAGAGTACAGTTCCGTGGAGGAGTTGCGCGAGCTGCTGACGCGGTATAAGGATGAACGGTTGTTGCATATAGGGCAGGGGAGTAATCTGCTCTTCACACAGGATTTTGACGGTGTGGTGCTGCATTCCGCCATGCGGCGTGCGCGCTGTGTGTCCGAAGATGCGGACTATGTGTGGATAGAGGCGGAGAACGGACTTGTGCTCGACGAACTGATAGACCAACTATGCGACATGGGTATCTCCGGCATGGAGAACCTCAGTCATATCCCCGGCGAGGTAGGTGCTTCGGCGGTACAGAACGTAGGTGCATACGGCGTGGAGGCAAAGGATGTGATTGAGACGGTGCGGACTGTTGCCGTGGCGGACGGAAAGGAACGTGTCTTTACAAATGCCGAGTGCCGGTATGGTTACAGGGACAGCATCTTCAAGAACGAACTGCGCGGACAATATATAATCACACATGTCGTATATCGCCTGAACAAACACCTTAAAGCCCAATTGGACTACGGCAATCTGCGAGGCGAAGCCGGACAACATCCGACAGTGACGGATATTCGCGAAGCGGTTATCCGCATCCGCAGACAGAAACTGCCGGAGGTGTCGGAAACAGGCTCGGCGGGTTCGTTCTTCAAGAACCCCATCATCTCACACGAGGCGTACGAGCGGCTTACGAGACAGATACGGGACGATAGGATTCCGCATTTCGAGCAGGAGGGCGGCGTCAAGATACCTGCCGCTTGGCTCATCGAGCAATGCGGTTGGAAGGGCAGAACGCTTGGCGGAGCACAGTGCTACGAGAAACAGCCGCTGGTGCTCGTCAACCGCAACAACGCTACGCCGGAGGATATTGTAAATCTTGCTGCCGCTATCTGCAAGGATGTGAAAGACCGGTTCGGCATAGACATACATCCCGAAGTGAACTACATATAATTCGTAATTCGTAATTTTTAATTCGTAATTGATAAATGGCTACATTTATAATAGAAGGCGGACATAAACTGCATGGTTCCATCACTCCGCAGGGCGCGAAGAACGAAGCCCTGCAAGTGCTCTGTGCGGTACTCTTGACCAAAGAGACCGTTGTCATTGACAATCTCCCGAATATCCTTGACGTGAATAACCTGATTGACTTGCTTGCGTCCATGGGCGTCACGGTGGAGAAATTGTCGAAAGGCAAGTTCGCTTTCACGGCGGCAAACCTCGACACGGCATATCTCCGTTCGGCGGATTTTCTGAAGAAATGCAACAAACTGCGCGGTTCGGTGATGCTCATCGGTCCGCTCTTGGCGAGACTGGGCGAAGTGACGTACGCCAAACCCGGCGGAGACAAAATAGGCCGTCGCCGCTTGGACACACATTTTCAAGGCATGGTCAATCTCGGGGCAACATTTACATATGACCAAGAGTTGCTCGCCTATCATTTTGACGGCAAGCGTCTCAAGGGAACGTATATGCTGTTGGACGAGGCGTCCGTCACCGGAACCGCCAATATCATCATGGCGGCAGTCATGGCAGAAGGCACCACCACTATCTACAATGCCGCCTGCGAACCGTATGTGCAGCAGCTCTGCCGGATGCTCAATGCCATGGGCGCGAAGATTAACGGAGTGGGGAGCAACCTCCTGACCATCGAAGGGGTCAAAACACTGCACGGCGCGCAACATAAACTGCTGCCGGACATGATTGAGGTAGGTTCGTTTATCGGCATGGCTGCCATCACCGGTTCCGAACTCCGCATCAAAGATTGCAATTATAAAATCCCCTTCGTACATCGTACATCGTCCCTTTGTACATCACCCTTGGGTATTATTCCCGATGCTTTCCGCCGTCTCGGTATCCGCATCGACGAAGAAGGCGATGACCTTGTCATCCCTGCGCAAGAGCACTACCAGATTGAGTCCTTCCTTGACGGCTCTATACTCACCGTGGCGGATGCACCGTGGCCCGGATTGACGCCTGACCTGCTCTCCGTTCTGCTGGTGGTTGCCACGCAGGCAAAAGGCTCGGTTCTCATCCACCAGAAGATGTTCGAAAGCCGTCTTTTCTTTGTCGATAAACTGATAGACATGGGCGCGCAGATTATCCTCTGCGACCCGCACAGGGCGGTAGTCATCGGTCATGACCATACGCGACAGCTAAAGCGCAACAACATGACCTCGCCGGACATCCGCGCCGGTATAGCCATGCTGATTGCCGCCATGAGCGCAGAAGGGACCAGCAAGATTGACCATATAGACCAGATTGACCGCGGTTATGAAGACATCGAGCACCGGTTGAACGCCATCGGCGCCTGCATCCGAAGAGAGGATTGATTAACATGGCAAAGTGGTAAAAACAGATAAAGGTGAGTAAAAAATATGACACCGTTAGACAAACAAACATTATTCTTATTGTATGATGCGCCAGACAATACGGCTCAGGTGCAAGTGGTTGTGCGAGATGAGACAATCTGGATGACGCAAAAAGCAATGGCAACGCTTTTTGATGTTAACGTGCCTGCAATCAGCAAGCATCTGAAGAATATATTTGAAAGTGGAGAACTTAATGAAAATACGACAGTTTCCAAAATGGAAATAGTCGTGAATCGTGGTTTTAGAGGAGAGGTAAAAGAAGAAATAGATTTCTACAACCTCGATGCTATTATCTCCGTTGGATACCGTGTCAATTCTACACGTGCAACGCGTTTCCGTCAATGGGCGACTAAAATCCTGAACGAATATATCCGCAAAGGCTTTGTGCTGGATGATGAGCGTCTTAAACAAGGCAAAACAGTCTTCGGACAGGATTATTTCCGTGAACTCTTGGAGCGCGTTCGTTCCATTCGTGCAAGCGAGCGGCGTATTTGGCAGCAGATAACAGATATTTATGCCGAGTGCAGTATAGATTACGACCCTAAGGCTCCAACTACCCGTGAGTTTTATGCTATGGTGCAAAATCGTTTCCATTATGCGATAACAGGTCAAACGGCAGCAGAGATAATCTATACCCACGCAGACCATACGCAAGAACACATGGGACTCCAGACATGGAAGAACTCACCCGACGGTCGCATTTTAAAATCGGATGTTACAATAGCAAAAAATTATTTGGACGAAAAACAAATCCGTCGCTTGGAACGGGCTGTATCGGGATATTTTGACTACATAGAAGACTTGATTGAAAGGGAGAATACGTTTAATATGGAGCAGTTTGCCGCCAGTGTGAATGAGTTTCTTTCCTTCCGCAGATATAATATTCTGCCGGATAAAGGTCGCGTTTCTAAGGCGCAAGCTGATGAAAAGGCGGAAGCCGAGTACGATATTTTCAATCGTACGCAATCCATCACCTCTGATTTCGACAGAGAAATTAAAAGAATGATAGAACAAAACGAAAACAATAACGAATGAAACGGATTCTATTTATACTGTTCGCATACCTGCCGGTGTTGGCGGCAGCGCAGATGGTCCAACCCACTAAATGGACCGCAGAAGAAACCGGCGACAGCGTACGGCTGAAAGCCACGATAGAGGAAGGATGGCATATGACCATCATCGAGTTCGGCGACCGTGAGTTTGACGAGGAATACAAAGACTCCTTTGTGCTGACTGTGGCAAAAGCCGACCTCACACCTATCCGCTTCAACAGCTGCAACGATGTGATGTGTACCGCACCTGAGGTGTGGGAATGGAGCAATGTACAAAGTGACAATGTACAAAGTACAAAAGAAATGCCAAGTACTGCCGGCGATCACTCTCTGTGGGTGATTTTCCTGTTAGGACTGTTAGGAGGATTGCTTGCTATCTTCACGCCCTGCGTATGGCCGATTATACCGATGACCGTATCTTTCTTCCTCAAAAAAGGCGGCGGCATGAGAGATGCCGTTCTCTATGGACTGAGTATCATCATCCTCTATGTCGGTCTGGGGCTCTTGGTTACTGTTATCTTCGGTGCATCGGCACTCAATGACCTGAGTACCAACGCGGTGGTGAATATCTTCTTCTTCCTGATATTGGTGCTCTTTGCGCTTTCGTTCTTCGGGCTGTTTGAGATAACATTGCCGGACAGCTGGTCCACCGCCATGGATAGCAAAGCGCGTAGCACAGGCGGTTTCCTGAGTATTCTGCTGATGGCATTCACGCTGGTCATTGTCTCTTTCTCTTGCACGGGACCGATTATCGGCACGCTGTTAGTGGAGGCGGCAGGCAAGTCTTTATTGGCTCCGGCGATAGGTATGTTAGGCTTCTCGATAGCGCTGGCACTGCCGTTCTCGCTGTTTGCCATGTTCCCGCAGTGGCTCAAGCAGGCACCCAAGTCCGGAGACTGGATGACGAGTTTCAAAGTGGTCCTCGCGTTTTTGGAGCTTGCTCTCTCGCTCAAGTTCCTCTCTGTGGCGGACATGGCGTACGGGTGGGGTATATTACCGCGGTGGCTGTTTATCGCCATCTGGATTGCCTGTTTCGCGGGCATCGGAATCTATCTGCTATGGAATATCCGCAACGTATCTACCACCCGCAAAATCATCCGTGTGCTTGTCATCATACCTTCTCTCGCTTTTGCCGGTTATCTGGTGCCCGGTCTGTGGGGTGCACCCGTCAAAGCCATCAGCGCTTTTGCTCCGCCGATGGAGATAGAAGGACGCGTGGTGTTTAACGACTACGAGGAAGGGATGGCATTTGCACGCCAGACAGGCAAACCGGTCATCCTCGATTTCACCGGCTACGGTTGTGTCAACTGCCGGAAGATGGAAGCCTTTGTGCTGGATAACGACTCCGTCAAAGAAAGACTGAAGAACTACGTCTTCATCGAGCTCTATGTGGATGACCGCATAGATGCGGACAGCGACGGCGAGAGTGAAGGCACGGAGAACAGCCGCATCCAGCGTGAGCAGTTCGGCTCGAACGCACAGCCGTTCTTCGTGCAACTGGATGCCAAGGGCAACCAAGTGGCTGAACCGATGGCGTTCACCACCGAACCGATGGAATTTATCGAATGGCTGAAATACTGACATGAGGAAGTGGATTTTTATAGGGTTTCTGGTGCTCTCTGCAACTATAATTGCAGATGACTACATGGAATGGAACTGGCCTGTCACGGATGCTCCGCCGGAGTTTCCGGGCGGTCAGAAGGCACTTTTAAAGTATATGTCAGACAGCATACATTACCCCGAAGAAGCCAGAAAGAACCATGAGGAAGGACAAGTTGTCGTGCAGTTTGTCGTGGATTCGCTGGGTAATGTGTGCGAGACGGCGGTTTACAGGTCTTGCGGCGTACCGGCGCTTGACGCAGAAGCCGTCCGGGTATGTCAGTCTATGCCCCGATGGAAACCGGCGTGGCGGATTGTGAATTATAACACAGGGGAGAGACGCACTCTCAGAACAAGATACACGGTTCCTATACATTTCCGCCTGCCGGAAGACGAACAAAAAGACAAAACAACTATACAATGATACAGAAGAAAAGTTACAACCCCAATTTCAATCATGAGTATCGCGAGGAAATCAAGCACGTTTCGCGCGAACCCAAACGCACGTATGACACCAAGCGGCCGCCGGAGAAAGAGATGATTTTCGGTATCCGGGCGGTGATGGAAGCCATTGACGCCGGCAAGGTGCTGGACAAAGTGCTCATCCGCCGGGATATGAGTTCGGCTATCGGGCGCGAGTTGTTGATGAAACTCGAAGGTACCGGTACACAGATTCAGAGGGTGCCGATGGAGCGTCTCAACCGGTTCACCGACAAGAACCATCAGGGAGTGATTGCCTTCCTCAGCCCGATAGAGTTCTATCCGCTGGAGAACCTTGTGCAGAACCTGTTCGAAGAAGGCAAAAACCCGATGCTGATGCTCTTGGACGGCGTGACCGATGTGCGCAACTTCGGCGCTATCGCACGTACGTGCGTATGTGCAGGCGTAGATGCGATAATAATAGGTGCACGGGGTAGTGCGGCTATCAACGGCGATGCGGTCAAGGCGTCTGCCGGAGCACTGCTCTCCTTGCCCGTATGCAAGGTGGAGAACCTGCAGAATACGCTGCGTTACTTGCAGGAGAGCGGCATTCGCCTTGTGGCTGCCACCGAACACACCGACCGCAACTACACGGAAGTCGATATGACCCTGCCGACGTGTATCGTTATGGGAAGCGAGGAAAAGGGCATCTATGAGGAGAACCTCAAACTGTGTACCGACCAAGTGCGCCTGCCGATGACGGGTGTTATCGAAAGCCTCAATGTCTCCGTCGCTGCCGGCGTGTTTATCTACGAGGCGGTTAGACAGAGAAATAGTAAATCGTAAATCGTCAAATCGTAAATAGGGATGACCGTACTCTACGAAGACAACCATATCATTGCTGTCAACAAGACTTGCAACGAGATTGTGCAGGGCGACAAGACCGGAGACACACCGCTCAGCGAGACCGTAAAAGCCTATATCAAAGCGAAATACGACAAGCCCGGTGAGGTCTTTCTCGGCGTGACACACCGGCTCGACCGTCCGACAAGTGGAGTGGTGCTCTTTGCCCGGACGAGCAAAGCCCTTGCGCGTCTGAACGCCATGTTCCAAAGCCATGACCAAATCAAAAAGACGTATTGGGCGATTGTGCAAGGCGCACCCAAGATGGCGGAGGCAAGGCTGGAGAATTGGCTTGTACGAAACGAGAAACAGAACAAGAGCTATATAGTAGAAAGTAGAAAGTCGAGAGTCGAAAGCGAAAAGTCGAAGGCTGAAGGCGCTAAGTGGGCGGCGTTGACCTATAAGACCCTTGTGCGCGGAGACCATTACACGCTCTTGGAGGTCAATTTAGAGACCGGAAGACATCACCAGATACGATGCCAGCTGGCGGCTATCGGTTGTCCGATAAAAGGCGACCTGAAATACGGAGCCAAACGTAGCAATCCCGATGGAGGTATATCTCTCCATGCACGGCAAATAGAATTTATTCACCCTGTCAGCAAACAGAATATATGCATTACCGCCCCTGTGCCCGAAGATGCATTGTGGCAAGCTTTAACCCGACAGATATCATGAGAAAAAACATTATTACTTTTGTACTTTGTACTTTGTCCTTTTGTTCTTTGTCAGCAGCACTCCTTCCTGACACCCTTCCGGCTTTCCCCGGAGCTGAAGGTTTCGGCAAATATACCTCCGGCGGTAGGGGCGGGGAAGTGGTGTATGTCACCAGCCTTGCGGACGATGCGGACGGGGCACAGGAAGGAACATTGCGGTGGGCGGTGAAACAGTATCCCGACAAACCACTGACCGTCTGTTTTGCCGTCAGCGGAGAGATACGGTTGGTAAAAGACCTGCGTATCAACCGCAAGGACTATACCATAGCCGGACAGACCGCTCCGGGAATGGGTATCGTCATCACCCATAACAAGGTGAACTGCGGCGGGTCGAAGAACTTCATCATCCGCAATATACGCTTCCGAATCGGGCGGAATGACGCCAACGGGAATATCATCACGCAGAACGCTTTCGGCGCCGAGAACTGCGAGAGTTTTATCATCGACCATTGCGATTTCGGCTGGTCCACAGAGGAAAACATGAATACCTACGACAGCCATTTCATCACCGTGCAATACTGCATCGTGCATGAGGGACTGAACAACTCCGGTCACCCGAAGGGCGCACGCGGATATGGCTGCCAATGGGGTGGGTCGCCTGCTACCTATCATCATAACTTGCTGGTTAACAACAATAAACGCTCCTGCCGTTTCAACGGTGCGCAGAGCAATGACTGGGTGGTGTATCTGGATTATATAAATAATGTGGTGTATAATTTCGAGGGCGGCTCCAACGGTTGTTACGGCGGCGAGAACACCGCCAAACTGGCGGAGGGCGAGTACAACGGACTGAACTCTGCGCATGACTGCAACTTCATCAACAACTACTACAAAGCGGGTCCGAACACCACCAACAAGAAGTATTTCTTCTCCGTCGAGAAGGCGCGTTCCGGGGCTACCTCGTGGGGACCGAGCCAATGGTATGTGAACGGCAATATCTTTGACGGAGCAGATGATGTGACCAAAGACAACTGGAAAGGAGTGACCGGAAAATCGCCGTACAACAACGTCGATACCCTGCGCGTCGATACACTCATCCGCCCGGCTACCCCTTGGTGGCGATGGACGGCAGACAGTGTTTACGGACGCTATGATTTTGACTTGTATGCCTACGCGGTGGAGCCATACGAGTCCGCCGCGCAGGCGTTTGAAACCGTGATGGACACCGTCGGCTGTTCGCCACGGGACCATGTGGAGCTCCGGCTAATCAGAGACACACGAGACGGGACCTATACCTATGAAGGCAGCAAGACCGGGAAGAAAGGAATCATTGATACCGAGGAGGATGCCGAAGGGTTCTATGCCTATCCGGCGGTTCCGGCACAGACGGACACTGACCGAGACGGCATGCCGGACGAGTGGGAGAGTGCCAACGGCTGCGACCCCGACAAAGCGGATAATAACGTGCGTCATGAGAGCGGATACACGATGTTAGAGATGTATCTGGACTATGCTATGTCCCACCGTCCGCAGATGGAAGACGGCTATACGCCTTCCACGGAGGGGATAGGAGAGGTACAAGACGACAATGTACCGTGTACAAAAATTCTCCGCGACGGACAATTGCTTATCCAACGCGGAGAGCGGTTTTACAGCGTGCAAGGAAATGAGGTGAAATTGTTCTGATTGTACTGCTAAAGGGCTCTTCTCGGAACATGGTCCCGTGATGGTCCTGTTCTAAACCATTAGATGGGCAGGTAAATAACCTGTTTGGTCTCAAACCATTCTCCTTTGAACCATGTGCTGCACGGAGTGATTTCCGCCTCTTTGAAGGGGCGGATTTCTTCTTTCAGGTCGCCGCCTTTGAGCACAACCAAGCCGTTCGGCACCGCATTATGATGCTTGTTGGAGATATTCTTGCGAACCAGTCTGACCAGATCGGGCAGGGGCATTACGGCACGGGATACGACAAAATCGAATTTCTGTTTCTCTTCTTCCGCACGCTCTTGTTTGCAGGTCACGTTCTCCAGTCCGAGAGCGGAAGCAACCTCCGTAGCCACTTTGATTTTCTTTCCGATGGAGTCAATGAGCAGGAACCGGCACTCCGGAAACAGAATAGCCAAAGGGATGCCCGGGAACCCGCCGCCCGTGCCTACGTCCATAATGGTAGTGCCCGGCTGGAAAGGCAGCAGTTTGGCGATAGCGAGCGAGTGGAGCACATGGTGTTCGTAAAGGTTGTCAATGTCCTTTCTGGAGATGACATTGATTTTGCTGTTCCAGTCGCGATAAAGCGCGTCAAGCTGAGCAAACTGCTCAGCCTGATGGTCACTCAAAGAAAAATAATCCGTGATTATTTTCATTCGTAATACGTAATTGGTAATTCGTAATTCGTAATTTAATCCGCCATGTTGGTGAATACGTTCTGCACGTCTTCGTCTTCCTCAATCTTGTCGATGAGTTTCTGGACGGACTCGCGCTGCTCGTCCGGCAGTTGCTTGGTGTCGTTCGGAATACGGACATACTCGATAGACTGGATCTCAAATCCGTTGTCTTCCAAGTATTTCTGCATGTTGATAGCTTCATTGAAGTCGGAATAGATGACGATAGTGTTCTCTTCCTCGTCCACGCCGAGTTCTTCCACTCCGAAATCAATCAGCTCCAGCTCCAGTTCGTCAAGGTCAATGCCGTCTTTCATCGTTACGGTGAAGCATGCTTTGCGGTCAAAGAGGAACTGCAGCGAGCCCTGTGTGCCGAGTGTGCCGCCGAACTTGGTGAAATACGAGCGGATGTTTGCCACCGTTCTCATGTGGTTGTCCGTGGCGGTCTCCACAAAGATAGCTATGCCGTGCGGACCGTATCCTTCGTAGTTGATTTCCTTGTAGCCCTCGGACGACTTGTCGGTGGCTTTCTTGATAGCACGGTCGATGTTGTCCTTCGGCATATTCTCGCGCTTGCACTGCTGAATCAGCGCACGCAGACGCGGGTTGGAATCAGGATCCGGACCGCCCTCGCGGGCTGCAATGGTGATTTCTTTTCCCAGTTTGGTGAATGTGCGGGACATATGTCCCCATCTTTTCAGTTTGGTTGCTTTTCTGTATTCAAAAGCTCTTCCCATAATTGTATATTTTTAGATTGTTAATAATTTGCTTAGTTAGACGGCGGCGGGTCAGTGCCGCCGTCCAGATTGCTTATTCAGTAGGGGTCTCAGCAGGTGCCTCTGCCGGTGTCTCAGCAGGTGCCTCTGCCGGTGTCTCAGCAGGTGCCTCTGCCGGGTCTGCATGGTCGAGAATAGTCTCTACATGCACTTCCTCAAAGGTGATGTTAAATTCTACACGGCGGTTCTTCTGACGTCCCGCAGCAGTCTTGTTGTCTGCAATAGGTACATCCGGTCCGTAACCCTTGGCGGTCATTCTCTCGAACGGAACGCCCTTGCCAATCAGGTAGTCGCGAACGGTGTTGGCACGGTCGTCGGACAACTTCATGTTGAAGTCGTACTTGCCGGTGCTGTCCGTGTGGCCTTGCACTTCAATGATATAATTCTTGTTCTCAATGAAGATATCAGCTATCTGATTGAGGAGCGGGTAGGACTTCGGCTTGATAGTCGATTTACCGGTTTCGAATTCAATACCTTGCATTGCCTTCTTGAGCAGCTGGCGTACTTCGCGTTTGAGCTCAGGACAACCCTTGTTGTTCTTCAGACCGGGCACTGTAGGACAAGCATCGAGATAATCGGGCACACCGTCACCGTCCGTATCCAGCTCACAGCCGTCAGGACCTACATGACCGATAGCCTCTTTCGGGGTGTTCGGACACTTGTCTTTGTAGTCCTCTACGCCGTCACCGTCCGAGTCGGGCGTACAACCCTCATCCGAGATGAATTGCTGTGCTTCTACCGGCGTGTCCGGACAAGCGTCCATATAATCCGCCACACCGTCGCGGTCACGGTCTATCGGGCAACCCTTCTCGTCCACCATGCCATAAGCCTCTTCCGGTGTATCCGGGCACTCGTCCAGATAATCGGGCACACCGTCGCCGTCGCTATCCAGCGGACAGCCTACGCTGTCAATCTTGCCGTACGCTTCAGCCGGCGTATTCGGGCAGAGGTCTCTGTAATCAGGCACACCGTCGCCGTCGGTGTCGATGGTACAACCGTATTCATCCACATGATCCGCTTCTACAGCCGGAGTCTCCGGACAGTTGTCTTTATAATCCGGCACACCGTCGCCGTCGCTATCCACAGGACAGCCGTCAGGATAAACGGCTACGCCTCTCGGGGTGTCTTTACACATGTCAATCTTGTCCCAGACACCGTCTTTGTCGCTGTCGCGTTTGTTGGTGCCCCAAACGATGGAGAAGCCCAGCGCGATATTGAACATCTTCGTCTTATCGGGGATGACGTACATCGGTTTTCCGCTATTGTTGAAATCTTTTCCTGCGTACGATGTCGGGATATAATCCATGGTGAGGGTCATATTGACACCGTCATAAGGCATGAGGCTCAAACCGGCGCCGATATTGCTGTATTTGCCGTTGTTCATCAGCGAGTAGGAGAGCGCAAGGCTCAACCAGTTGAACGGACGGAATGCGGCACCGAGGGTTATCTCCTCATACAGACGTGCGTTGTATAGACGGGTAGCGGAGAGGATGCCTACACCCACGCGGTTGTCCCAGAAATTGGCATCCAAGCCGACATTCAAACGGGTGGAAACCATGCGTGTGAAACCGGCTTTCCTGCCTTCCGCAAAGCGGACACCGTTCAGCAAGCCTTTCAGATTGCTGACCACGGAATCCATCAGAATATCGGTAGAGAAATTGCCGTTCTGGTCCTTGTACGCCTCGTCCCCGTATTTGATATCACCCAGTCCGTTGAAGGTGGTGTCAACAACACAATTGAAACGTGTGCCGTTGCCCCAACTGATGAAACCGAGGTCGGTCAAAGCGGCGGTAATCTGCAGGTTCTCAATCGGTTTGTAGGTAAAACCGAAGTCAATAGCCGCACCGCCTCCGGACGGTCTGAGCATAGCAGGAATATCTCTTGTATTGATGAGACTGTCCGCTTTGAAACTGCCATCCGTGAAGGCGTCATACACTTGCATGGCACTCTTGCCCTGCACATATTGAGCCAGATAAGCGGCATTGAACGGTCCGGCTGCGTCAATATTCAGATTACTGGTAAGGTTCCACGCTTCCGTGCTGGCATTGAGGTTGAAATTCTTGGAAGTCATGCCGGCATATGCCTGTCCCAACAGGATTTTCAGCTTTCCACCAATCGTCCATTGTTCGTTCAGTTTATGGCTGTAACCCAGCGCAATCTCCGTGTAAGCTGTTCCGCCTGCGCCGATGCCGGAGAGACCGAGGGTGTTTGTCCCTCCTTCGAGGTTGGTCATTCCGCCGCCCAAGAAGAAGTTAAACATCGACTTCGGAGCAGTCATACCCGTCTCAATACGCTCATTAACACCCACGGTAACATAGCCGAAATCTTTGATGCGGAAACCGAAGTTCAGCAGACCCAAGGTAGCATCGCCGTTGAAATAGAGCATTGAGCGCAGCTGGTTGAGGAACGCTGTTCTGCGTATGGCGGGATTGTTCGGGTCATTGCTCGGGTAGAGCGGAGTGATGGTAATCCGTTTGGAAGGATCATTCGGATCCGGGATGGTATATATCACATCGCTCAATGTCAGCGAGTTATTGCCGAAACTATAGGACATCCATCCTAAGGGGGTGAAGTTCACGTAACCCGCACTCACCGGTTGGAATGCCGGGTTGATGGTATGGCGCATCGGTGCGTTCTCCAAGAAATAGAGCGTGTTGACCTGCTGTGCACTTGCCGAAACAGCGAGTATTGCCATGAAGGCTGCTACTAAAAATCGCTTAGTCGTTTTCATAATTCAGCCCTCCTTATTTTTTATCGTCAAACTTAAAGGTTACATCCGCATTGGCAGAAACGCCGACACGCACTCTGAGACCTGCGTCTTTACTCAGACGGCAAGCCTCTTCGTTACCGCTGATAGAAGCCTTAAACCACATTTTCTTTGCTTTTTTAAGTTCTATCAAATCAGCGTCATTCACAATCAAGACAATTTTCTGCGTCTCAACAGGTTGTATTGCATCGCCGAATTTGTCAATATGCGGAGCTTTGAAATGGAGATGAGTGGTGTCATTGCTTTGCTCTGCATTTTCTACCAGTTGCATATGCAGCGGCTTTCCTACTGAATCAATGAATAACAACTCTGCATCAATATCAAAAGGTATCGTGTTTTCTACAGCCAGAATCAGTTTCACGTTGCCGGCATTGATGGTATCCAATATCTTTGCCGATGTCTGAATGGAATCCAGTTTGTCAATGAACGTCAAGGTGTCCAGCGTAGTGCTGTAGGTCAATGCGGAATTCTCTTTGAATTTGAACGGCACATCCAGAGCTGCGTAACCGTGTATATTCAAAGCGTCTTTCGCAATACGGTGCTGTGTATAAGGTTTGCCTGTGGCAGGATTGATGAAATAGGTATTGTTCCTGTCCACGCTCAGGCGGAAACTATAACTGAAGATATCGGGTTTGATGTCAAACAGCTGGTCTATATGTCCCTCTCTCGGGTCGCTGGAGAAGGTGCGCTGTACATCAATGCTGTCAGTGAGGAGACTCTCGCCCATTTGAGGATGTTGCGGGTCCTTGGCAAGAATAGGCGAGAGGACATTCTTGATAAGGAAATCGTCGTATTCTGTCGTGACGCCGTCAGTTGTCCACTCCGCTTTTGCAGTAGCTCCGTCATTATTTTTAACGCGCAGATAATCAATACGCATCCGCAAGGGAGCTGCCACTTTATGTGTCACGTGTACCGTGATTTTCGGTTCTGCAATACGCAGTTCCAACTCTTTGAAATCTTTCCATCCTTCCCATTGCTCTTGGAGCACAACGGTGTTCTCGTCCTGCATATCGTTGCTTGCCTCAAAGAAGCCCCAGATAGCCTCATAGTCAATCATTTGCACGCGCAGGGAGTAGTCAATCCTACTGTTGTCATTAACAGGAATTGCATGATTCGGCTTGACGTTGAAGATAATGCTGAAACTGATTTTGTCCACCGTTCCTTGCGAGGGGTCGGAGTCGTCTTTGAGCAGGCTGAGGGTGAAGTTCCTCACCGGTATTTCAATACCTTCCTTGAAACCCTTTCCGGCAACGGGGATGTCAATGGTTTTGTTGCCGTCCCACGGGCGGAATTTGTCACCCAATACCAGTTTGACGCTCTCAATCTCCTCCCATTTCAGGTCAAACGCAGTCACGTTGATGTGCGACATGAAAGAGGCGTTCGTCACCCTGATACTGTCAATACGCTCATCCTTTGTCTTGTTGTTGATGCCCTCCAAGCCCAACTCCATGTCAAACTTCAGCGGGACAGCCACCGGGCTGATAGGAATAACCGGGACAGAAACTTGGTCTTTGATTCTGAAAGTCAGTTCTGCATCGTTGCGGAGGATGTAATCTCTCACATCGATTTTGTGGTACGGTTTTGTCGGAATCTGAAATGTGTCAATGTAGTGGAAGACACCGTCTCCGTCCACATGAATCTGGCTCACCTGACCTGACCCCAAGAAATCACCGATGGTTGCGCTGATAGTACCTACCGGCGCTGCCAAGCCCAACTGGATATTGGACTTGGTGTCCACATGGTCGAGGTCAACATCCGAGTGGCAACCGGCGAGCACAAGACCGGCTGCTAACGCAAAACATGCGTATAAATGCTTGAAACTCATAAATTTAATAGATTTTGTTTGTTGTTAATTTCTCATGCTTAGCGTGCAAATAAATCTGCGCGCAATTATTTTGCGTGCAAAGTTACAATTTTTTTTGCATATGTGCAAATTTATTGTTAAAAATTATCGAAGAATATATATTTTTTCCGTTGCACGGGTCACTGCGGTGTATAGCCACCTCAGATATTCATGCCGTTCCATGGGGTCTGCCATGCGTTCTTCGTCTTTGCCGATGCCGCTGGTGTCGATATACACATGTTTCCATTGTCCGCCTTGCGCCTTGTGGCATGTCACGCAGTAGGCGAAGCGGACCTGCAGCGCATTGTAATATGGGGATTCGTATATCTTTTTGAGCAGCTCTTTCCTGTTGCGGATCTCCGGGTAATCTTCCGCCACACGGGCGAAGAGCTCTTTCTGCAGCGCGTAGTTGGCTTCCGGGCTGTCGGTCGTCAGGGTATCCAGCCAGATGAGCGATTCTATCTCCCAGTCGTAGTCCACCGAGCGGAGAGAGGCTTTGGCAAACCGGAAACCGTACATCTCATGTGTGCTGCTGAGCCGTGTAATCTCAAACATATCTCCGTTTGCGATAAACTCAAGGTCTTTGTATTCCTGTGCCCAGAAATAGTTGTTTTTGGTCACCATCAGTCTGTCGCCGTTGGATATGTCGTCTTCTTTCCACAACACGCGTGCGCGTATTCCTTGATTATACAGGTTGGTCATCCTGTTGCTTCGCGCAATGATGAGTGTCTCTCCGGCTCCTGCTTCCCTCCGGCTCTGCTCCAGCATCTCCGGCACTTCTTCGCCGGGCACCTTGATGACATCCCTACCGTTGGGCAGGAGGCTGAAAACGGTATTTTTCCGTTCGCCGTACAGTTCTTCCCGTATCCTTGTCGCCTCTGACAGAATCCCGCTGTCAAGTGCTTGACGCGCCACTTCCGTCAACTGATAGCAGATGATGGACAAGTGATAGTTACTCGCCATGAAATCCGCATCCAGCGCCGGACTGTTTGTGCTTCCCACCGGCGGCAGCTGTGCGTCGTCGCCAAGCAGCAACAGGCTGCATCCCTGTCCGTTATAGACATAGCGCACCAAATCGTCCAGCAGGCAGCCGCTGCCGAAGGTGCCGTTGTCGCGGTTGCCGGACAGCATAGACGCCTCGTCTATGATGAAAAGGGTGTTCCTGTGCAGGTTGTCGCTCAGCGAGAAAGCTTCTTCGCCCAGCCGGTTCTGGCGGTAAATCTTCTTGTGGATGGTGTATGCCTGCGCTCCGGAATAGCGGCTCAATACTTTGGCGGCTCTGCCGGTTGGAGCAAGCAGGACACATGGCTGTTTCAGTCCGTTGAGTGCACGTACCAGCGCACTCATCACGCTTGTTTTACCGGTTCCGGCATAGCCGCGCAAGATAAAGGCTTTGTGCTCATCCCTGCGGACCAAGAATGAGCCTAAGGCTTTGAAAAGCCCTTCTTTCTCCGCGTTCGGCTCGAACGGCAGTTCCGCTTTTATGCGTCCTATGATGAAATCTTCCAGCATTTATGACTGAAAATCTCCTGTTTTTGAGGCAAAAATGATTATTTTTGTCAAAATATTTGGTCAATTCAAAAAAAAGCAGTATCTTTGCCGTCGATTTTGAAACGTACAGGGTAAGTCTTACACGACCAGCTCCCTCTGAACTCCCCCAGGCCTTGACCGGAGCAAGGGTAGGAGGTTGTAGCGGTGCGATGTAATACGCTTACCCTTTTTTTGTGTCTTCCGGTCAACCGGCTTACCGGTTGTCACATTCTCTGCCAAGGATGTCGAATACCCGCTTACCACGAATGATGTACAGTTGCCCGTTGCGGAGCACTTTGGAGTTTTCAACTTTTGAGTTTTGGTTTTCTACTTCCTCTATTTCTGTCGGCAGTGTCATCGAATAGGCTTTCCAAGCATCGGGGATGCCATATCCGTACTGTTCTTTGTACGGGTTGCCGTATCGGTCGGCGGAACGGATTATCCGTTCGCGTATCTGCATGGCGTTCTCTTCGGGCAGGGCGGACCAGATACATGCCGCCATACCGGCTATCAGCGGCGTGGCAAAACTGGTGCCGTTGCTGGCAACGATTGTTCCGCCCGGGTTGACCAGTACGCTCTTCACGCCCACGGCGCAAACCTCGGGTTTCACTCTTCCGTCAGCGGAGGGACCATAACTGGAGAAACTGCCTATCTGCCCCAAGGTGTCCACGGCACCCACGGCGAGAATGCTGTCTGCATCTGCCGGTGAACTGAGAGTTTTCCATGCCCCGTTGCCTTCATTGCCGGCAGCCACGCACACTAACATCCCTTTGCGTGCCGCAATCGTAGCCGCAAGGCTGGAACGGGTGCTTCTGCCGTCCAGTTCGTCTTTATGCAAGGTCCATTCTTCATTGTCGAACATGGCATACCCCAGCGAGACAGAGAAGATGTTCGCACCCAGCGAGTCGGCTTTCTCCAATGCCACCACCAGATTATCCATCTCTTTCGGACTCTCGGTGGCGTTTTCCTCTGCGCGCATAAGGTAGTAAGGCGCTTTGGTTGCAGCTCCTTTGTACTCAGCTGTAAGCGCGGAAACCGTGCTCAGGCATTCTGTGCCATGCGCACCGGTCGTGCCGTAGAAATCATCGGTGTCGTCTGTAAAATCGAAATGCCCGAGTTCCAGCTCTTTCTGTCTGAAACAGCTCAGCGTCTGTGCGTTATAGAAGCCTCCGTCACAGACCACCATCAGGATTCCTTGCCCCTCAAAACCCGCTTCATGCAGGGGGGGAAGATTGTAGAGTGCCAGTTGCTTATCCGAATATGCCTGTTGCAGAGTTCTCGCTTCTGACAGCTGACGGCTTAATGCTGATTTCTGACGGCTGAGCGCTGAGGGCCTAGAACTGACTGCTTCTCTCGTCATCTCTACATCCGTCACGAATGTCATCGCTCTTACTTTCTCAGCGGTTTCTTCGTCCATCTCTACCGTCGCTCCGTTGAACCAGCGGCTCACGTGATGGACGTACGCACCGGCTTTTTGCAGTTCGCCGAGGTACAGCGGACTGACGGGATAATCTTTCTCATCGGTCGGGATATTCCATCTCTCGCGCTGCTCAACGGCTCTGGGCGACAACTGCGGCACGCTCTTCTCCGGCTTGTCCAGAAACGAAACAAAGTAAATATGTAAGATAACAAGCAAAAGCATCTTTCAACAATAACTATCTAATTACCAGCAGCACGACGTTCTCCACATGCTGGGTGTGGGGAAACATATCGACGGGCTGAATCTTCGCCACGCGGTATTTGGCGTCCAGCAGCTGCAAGTCGCGTGCCTGTGTGGCAGGGTTGCAGCTGACATAGACTATCCGTTCCGGCTCGGCATTCAGAATCACATCTACCACATCCTCGTGCATACCGGCGCGCGGAGGGTCCGTGATGATGACATTAGGGCGACCGTGTTCGGCAATGAAATCATTGTTGAGAATATCCTTCATGTCGCCTGCGAAGAAAAGGGTGTTCCCGATATGGTTTATTTCCGAATTGACTTTTGCGTCCTCGATAGCTTCGGGCACGTACTCGATACCGATGACCTGTCTTGCCTGCCGCGCCACAAAATTGGCTATCGTGCCGGTACCGGTATAGAGGTCATAGACCAGTTCCTTGCCCGTCAATGCGGCAAAATCCCGTGCCACTTTGTATAACTCGTGCGCCTGTTCGGTGTTGGTCTGGTAGAACGATTTGGGTCCCACTTTGAACTGCAGCCCCTCCATTTCTTCGATGATATGGTCTTGCCCGAAATAGACTTTCACCTCTTGGTCGCCGATGGTGTCGTTGTATTTCAGGTTCTCCACATAGAGCAGAGACACTATCTCCGGGAATGACTGATGCAGGTATTCAAGGAAATTGGTAATTGTCGATTTTTGATTTTTAATTTCCTCCCCGAAGGAGACGATGAGCATCACTTCGCCTTTATGGTTGTTGCGCAGAATCAGTGTGCGCAGCAGTCCTTCATGCGTGTGCTCGTTGTAGAAAGTCATCCCATGCGCCATGGCATACCCGCGTACGGAGTTCCGTATTCGGTTGTTGATTTCCGGCATCAGGTGGCACTCCTCTATATCCAGCACTTTGTCAAACGCTCCGGGAATATGAAAACCGATACCCAGAGTGTTCTCCCGCTTATCGGGAGAAGGGACCTCCGCCGAAGAGGACTTCATTTTGGCAAGTTCTTCGAACGTAAGCCATTTGCGGTCCGAACAGCTGAACTCCAATTTGTTGCGGTATTCATAGATATGTCCGGAGCCGAGAATAGGCTGCATGACACCTTCGCTTATCTCAATCTTACCGATGCGTGTGAGGTTGTCAATCACCTGCTGCTGTTTATATCTGAGCTGTTCCTCATACGGCAGAATCTGCCATTTACAACCGCCACAGACACCGAAATGCCTGCATCGGGCAGGACATCGCGTAGCACTCGGCTGCACGATACGAACCACCTTGGCTTCCATGAAACTGTGTTTCTTTTTCGTGACCTGCAGGTCCACAATGTCTCCGGGTACACAGTTCGGCACAAAAACAACCATGCCGTCACCTTTTGTACCTTGTACATTGTCCCCTTGTATTTTTGCAATGGCTTTTCCCTCCGCCGCAACACCCGTTATCTCTATGCTCTCATAGAACGGTAAGTTCTTCTTTTTGGACATAATGCTTTTATTTGTCTTTCCGGGTGCAAAGTTACTACTTTTTCCTGAATTCCACAAATTTATTTTACGAAAAATACGTAAAATCGCATAATCAGGTATTCCAAAATGCTTCGTAGAATGAAAAACGGCGATAAAATGCCGCCGAACAGAACAACAGACGCAAAAAAAAAGAAAGGGGAGTTATTGAAAAAGAGTTCATTTGATTATCTGTAGGAATTGTCAGGAGCCGTCGGCAGGGTACAGCGACGGTACGGTGACGTACGTAATGCGAACGAGATGTGTTCCCGGCGGGATGGAAGGGGGATGGGAAAAACAAAACGAGCGCGTGGCTTCCCAGTCACGCGCAGGCTTTGATTCCCGAAGGAATCAATCTACTTACTCACTTAATTATTTACAGAACGTTATGGTTACTCACGCCATAACGTGGGATGCGGTTATTTATACAAATACCGCTTGATTGAGCGTTTCGGTGTCTTCTCAAACTCCGAAGCCACTAATTCTATCGAGCTGATCTGGCTATACTGCGGCAGATCTTTATTCACAACCACACGGTTCTCCTCCATCTGCTGGGTGAGGGACTTGGTGCCGAGCAGTTTCTTGCCCTCGGCAGAGGCGTCCGGATAGACGAGTGCTACCAGTTTATGGTCTCTGTCCACCACAATCGACTCCACAACGCAAGGCATGGAATTGAGTTTGTCCTCCAGTTCCTCCGGGTAGATATTCTGACCGGAAGGACCAAGAATCATGTTCTTCGACCGTCCGTGGATATAGATATTTCCGTCTTTGTCAAGCACTCCGAGGTCTCCGGTGCGCATCCATCCGTCTTCGGTGAAGACCGTCTTGGTAGCCTCTTCGTTCTTGTAATAACCCATCATGACGTTGATACCCTTGACCTGAATCTCTCCGTCCTTGCTATAGGGATTCTCACTGTCAATGCGTACATGGCACTGCGGCAGGTCCTTTCCACAACTGTGGAACTTATACGCCCACCAGTCCTCGTAACTGATTAGCGGCGCGCACTCGGTCATGCCATAGCCGACGCAGTACTGGTATTTGATGTCATGCAGCACTTGCTCCACTTCTCCGTTGAGCGCAGCTCCGCCGATGATGAGGAACCGCAGTTGTCCGCCGAAGGTCTTGTCAAGCCCTTCTTTGACCTTTCCGCGAATGAGCCTGTTGAGTCCCGGCGTTCTCCAGAGCACTTTCATGAGCGGCGAACTGATCTTTGGCAGCACACCTTTCTTGATGATTTTCTCCACTACAAGAGGCACCGTGAGAATCATGAACGGTTTGACTTGGGCAAAGGCTTTCATCAGCACTGTCGGTGTAGGAGCCTGTGTCAGGAAATAGGTCTCTGCGCCGTCGCACACCTGATAGAGGAACTCGAACATGAGTCCGAACATATGCGCGATAGGCAGCATGGAGAGTACGCGGTCTCCGGGTTTGTGCGGGATACGCTGGCAGGCGAACTCGACATTTCCGCTGAGGTTGAGGTGCGAGAGCATCACACCTTTCGGATTGCCTGTAGAACCGGAGGTGTAGTTGATAACCGCCAGTTCGTTGATGTTATCGGTAGGGAAGTTGATGTCTTCTTTCTTTACGCCGTCGGGGTACGCTTTAGCAAAAGCCTCCTCTACGCCCGCGTATGCCTTTTCTATATCCGCGTCCGCGCTCACGAGCGAGAAATCATCCATGAAGATGGTCGCTTTCAAGCCCTTCATCTGCGCGGTGTCGATTTTCTTCTTCACATTCGGACCGACATAGAGCAGAATAGCTTCCGAGTGGTCCACCAAGGAGTATATACCTTCCGCCGTGAAATCAGGCAGGATACTGACAACCACCGCTTTGTAACTCTCCGCTGCAAGAAAAAGCAGTCCCCAGTTGGCACAGTTGCGCCCGCAGAGCGCGATTTTGTCGCCCTCTTTGATGCCCAGCTCCTTCCAAGTGACATGCAGCCGCTTGATAGCCGCCGCCAAGCCGGCGTATGTGTATGTGTTATCGCCGTCCAAGTCCTGAAGTGCCAGACAATCCCAGCGGCGAATCATGGTTTCCTGCAAATAAGATAAATAATGTCTTGTTGCCATAATGGTATTAATCTTAAATCGAGCGCAAAGTTAATACATTATTCTTGAACAAGCGTTCGAAAGTTGAATTTTTCTTTACTTTTTTAATAAATTATGAAATTCGGAATATGTTTTTCCCAATAATGAAAAGTTCATCCGGTTGTGCGCGAGTCCGTTGTCGTAGCTGTTTTTGATATGTGTGAACATCAGCGCAATCTGCTCCCGGTCAATGTCATCGCGTATCAGACCGGCACGCTGGTCGTGATAAATGGCTTTCCGCCAGAGGTCGAGTTCCTTCAGTGCAAGACGCTTGGCTTTGTTGTGCAGGGAGGGGAAAAGGCTGTAGGCGGTGAACATCAGGTCGTTGACGTTGCTGGTGTTGATGGATTTGTTGTCAAACGTCATCAGGGCTTCCTCCAAGCTTTCGAGATATGAGTTCATGGTGTCAATCATGCGGTCGATACCCACATTCTCGGGTACACTGTTCAATGCCCGCTGTTTGGGCTCCAAGAAATATTTCTCCATGCAGGTGAGGAACAGTTCGTCCTGATCTTTGAAGTAATAATATAGCGTCCCGCGCCCCATATCCAGCGCAAACTGCAGGTCCGTGATACTGACGTTTCTATAGCCTTTGAGGGCATAGAGTTCCATTGCTTTGGCTATGATTAGTTCTTTTCTGTCTTTCATAAATGTGAGGATATTAGTGCTTCTGTCATGAGTCGTTTCCCTTCGGCGATGATTTCCTCCGCCTTGTCGAAATCAAAGGTGTTATAAGCATACTGGCGCATTACGGCATGTACGTCGGGTGGGGTGAGTTGCAGCGCCAAGAGGGTGTTCTGCTGTATCTGCATGTCGCTCATGCGGTCGAGTATCTCAAAGAAATTGACTCTTCTGTTGAGGTCTGCCGCCCGTTCAGCGCGTAGCTTGTCCACATTTTTCGCCAGTTGGCGCAACTGCCGTTCCCATGATTTGGGCACAGGGATACCTCTGGACGTGACATCACTGAGTATGCTTTCCACATCAATGGGTTCGGGCGTGCTTTCCGTGGGCATGCTGTCTTTTCCGCTGATGTCCATGGCAACAAGGATGTCTCCTTCCGTCCTCTCCACCACATGCAGGGGCAGCGGGTTAAGTATGCCTCCGTCAATCAAAAGGCGTCCGCCCATCTGTACGGGCTGGAAGAAAAGCGGGATGCTGATGGAGGCACGCACGGCTTCGAAGAGGCTGCCGGAACGGAAGAGCACTTCCTCGGTGCTCATCATATCCGAGGCTACAATAGTACAAGGGATATTGAGTGATTCTATCGGTCTGTCCGGCACTACTTTTTCCAGTTCAGCGATGATTCGTTTCCCTTTGACCAAGGAGTTGCTGCTGAGAAGGTTGATGTCCATCATCCTCAGAATCAGCTGCTTGTCCACTCTCAGGAACCATTCTTTGGCTTTTTCGAGTTGCCCGGCGGCATACATCCCGGCGATGATGGCTCCCATGGAACAACCGGCTATACTGGTGATAGTATAGCCTTGCTCCTCCAGAGCTTCTATCGCTCCGATATGCGCCAGTCCCCTTGCGCCACCGGAACCAAGGACCAACGCTACGCGTTTATTTACCATTAGGTCATTTACCATTTGGTCCGTTCAGACGATTCGGGCAGGCTGCAGTTTCTCGCGTATGCGTATATATATGGTGTTGCCTTTTCGGGCTTGTTCTGTCTGAACATACCCCATTCCTATACCTTTCTTGGAATCCGGCAGCATGATACCCGATGTGACGTGTCCGATCCGGTTTCCTGCTTCGTCGCATATCTCATATCCGTTACGCGGGATAGCGCGTTCCAAGCACTCGAAATGCACCAGTTTGCGTTTCACGCCTTCCGCTTTCTGCGCCTTTAGGAAATCACGGTCAATGAAGTCTTTGGCATCCAGTTTGGTAATCCATCCCAGCCCAGCCTCTAACGGCGAAGTGGTGTCGTCGATGTCATGACCGTATAGGCAGTACCATTTCTCCAGACGGAGACTGTCGCGTGCACCGAGCCCTATAGGAGCCAAGCCGAAAGGTTTGCCCACCTCGAAGAGCGCATCCCATATCTGTCTGCCTTTGTCGGCAGGGAAATAGAGTTCGAAACCTCCGGCTCCGGTATAACCTGTGTTGGACAGAATCACACCCGGCACGCCTGCAAAACTCCACTCGCGGAAGGCATAGTAATCAATGGATTTGAGGTCTGCATCCGTCAGCAGTTGGAGCAGTTCGACGGCTTTGGGACCCTGTACAGCCAACTGGCCGTAGCGCTCCGATGCATTCTCCAGAGAAATGCTTTCCCACTCGGGATTGGTACTTTGTACTTTGTCCTTCAGTACCTTGTTCACCCATGCCCAGTCTTTGTCTATATTGCCGGCGTTGACCACCATGAGGTATTTGGTGGTGGAGTATTTGTAGATGATGAGGTCATCCACGATACCGCCTTTGCCGTTCGGCATGCAGGTGTATTGCGCCTTGCCGGCAGCGATGACGGAGAGGTCGTTGGTAGTGATATACTGCAGGAAATCCAGTGCATGTTCGCCTTTTACCCAGAACTCGCCCATGTGGCTGACGTCGAAGACGCCGACGCCCTGACGGACAATCATGTGCTCTTGGTTGATTCCCGTCGGGTACTGGATAGGCATGTTGAAACCGGCGAATTCCGCCATCTTTGCGCCCAGCGCAATGTGAATGTCTGTAAAGGGAGTGTTTTTTAACATAGTATGGTTGTTTTTTATTATCGTGATCACGTAATCGCGTAATCACGTGATCTCGACTTATTTGATTCTTTTGATGATTTCCAATATGACTTGGCATGCCTTTTCCATCGATGGAATAGGCAGATACTCATATCGGCTGTGGAAATTCTCTCCTCCGGCAAAGATATTAGGGCAGGGCAGCCCTTCAAAGGATAGTCTTGCACCGTCCGTTCCGCCGCGGATAGGCTTGACAACAGGTGTCACTCCCACCGATTCCATCGCACTTTTTGCCAGATCGATGATGTGCATGACGGGCTCAATCTTCTCGCGCATGTTATAATACTGGTCGCGAATCTCAATCTCCGCCGTTCCTTCGCCGTACTCGGTGTTGATCTTGCGCACCAGATGCTCCAGTTCGCGTTTGCGGTATTCGAAGAGCGTGCGGTCATGGTCCCGTATGATATAGCTGAGCGTTGTCTCTTCCACGGTGCCGTTCATACCGATGAGATGGTAGAACCCTTCATAGTCCTGCGTGTGTTCCGGTGTCTGGAAACGCGGCAGCATGACGGCAATCTGGTAGGCGATACGCATGGAGTTGCGCATCTTGTGGTACGCGCTGCCCGGATGGACATTCACGCCGTGCACATGAATCTTGCAGGAAGCGGCGTTGAAGTTCTCAAACTCCAGTTCTCCGACCGCTCCGCCATCCATGGTATAAGCGAAGTCCGCTCCGAACGCCTTGACGTCAAAATGGTCGGCTCCTTGTCCGATTTCCTCGTCCGGCGTGAAACCGATACGCACCTTGCCGTGCTTGATTTCGGGGTGCTGCACGAGGTATTCCATCGCAGTGACAATCTCTGCAATACCCGCCTTGTCATCGGCACCAAGCAGCGTCTTTCCGTTGGTGACGATGATGTCCTGACCGGTATAGCGCAGGATTTCGGGATATTTGGCGGTTTCCAGAACGATGTTTTCCGCCTCGTTAAGCATAACATCCTTGCCGTCATACGCCTTGACGATACGCGGCTGGACATGCTTTCCGCTGGCGTCCGGCGAGGTGTCCATATGGGCGATGAAACCGATGACAGGCACCTGCGAACCGGAGGGCAGATTGCTCTCCAGCGTAGCCATTATATATCCGTTGGAATCGAGGGAAACATCCTTCAGTCCGATAGATTTCAGCTCGTCAGCCAAGAATCCGGCAAACTCCATCTGCCCCGGGGTGGACGGAGTCATGCCGGTATTTTCGTCGCTTGTGGTGCAGAACGATACGTATTTCAAAAAACGATCAACTATATCCATACTGATTGTCTCCCGTACCGGGAGTAGGGAAGGTGATTATTTGCCAGAGAAAGCGCCGAGGAGTGAGCTCAGTGCACCTGCATACTGTGCAGCGGTGTTGGCATAACCGGCTGCGCTGGAGGCTGCGCTGCTGACTGTCTGCGCCGTCTGGGTAGCTGTCTCTTGCAGTTTGGACTGTGCATTCTGTGCCGCCTGAGACGAAGTGACCATATTCACAAGGCTGTTGGTTACGGTCTGTACGTTGTTCTGCGAAACCAAGCCTAAAGAGCTGGCAATCATGCCTTTGCCGAACTCAGTCAGGTATTCTTTGTTCTTGTAGTTCTCTTTCAGTCCTTCGCAGTTAGCCAGCAGTTGGACGGTGTTGAGGATATTCTGCATATTCTTGTAGTCAAACTTGTTTCCGTCCAGCACATACTGTGAGCGGAGCGCCTGCAGGGCGGTACCTGCGCCTTGACCTGCTGTGAGGGCATTTGCCGGAGCGGTAGTCTGCGCCGTGGTCCGGGCAGGTGTGGAAGTTGTACTACTCTTTGTGAAACCGCAGCTGGTCATCATCACGGCAGCTGCCACCATTAAAATAATCTTTTTCATTTGTGTATAAGTTTTTATAAAATGATATTCATCTTATCCGTTTCTCCGGCATAAAACGCCAGTATGTTGTCTGTCACGTTCTCGCACATGGCGATGCGTCCTTCCCATGTGCCGGTGCCGGTATGGGGCGACAGTACGACGTTCGGCAGTGCCAAGAGTTCCGATGAAACCGCCGGTTCATGCTCATAGACATCCAATGCGGCTCCGGCTATGATGCCGTTCCTGAGCGCCTCGACAAGCGCTTCCTCATGCACGTGCGCACCGCGCGCCGTATTAATAAGGTATGCAGAACGCTTCATCATGCCCAGCTCCGGCTTGCCGATGAGGTGGTGTACCTCGGGCGTATAGGGCAGGTTGAGGCTGACGAAGTCACTGTCTTGCAGCAAGGTCTGGAAATCCACATAGCGTGCCTCGTATTTTTGCTCGGTTTCATCGGGTAATTTATGCCTGTTATGGTAGATGATTGCCATGCCGGAAGCCTTGGCGCGTCTTGCCAGCGCCTGCCCGATACGTCCCATCCCGATGATGCCGAGCGTCTTGCCGTAGAGCGAGTGGCTGAGGTTGTTCATCACGCCGAAACGGATGTCGGGTTTGCGCATCATCCGGTCAAACTCCGATACGCGCCGTGCTATGTCCATCATCAGCGCAAATGCCAGTTCCGCCGTCGGCTCGATAACCGGCAGCGGCGTGTATGTTACGCGTATGTTACGCGTCTTGCAGGCTTCGAGGTCGATGTTATTGTAACCGGCTCCGAAATTGGCAATCAGTCTGAGGTTAAGCATCGCTTCAATCATTTGACGCGGTACGCGGTAATCGAACGTGCAGACCAGCACTTCTGCTGTCTGCCAGCCCTCATCGTGTCCCACAAGAAAAGTCCTTCCATTTATGGAAGGAGAGACGGATGTTTTCAGTCTCCTGAAACCCTCTGCGGGAAGCTCTGTGGTGAACGCGATAGACATATTATTCCGAAATTTCGTGCAAATGTACTACAAAAATTGCATACTTGCAAATTTTTCTTATACTTTTTTGTATATTCGTTCGAAAGAGTAAAAAAACTGCACATAGTGCACTTTTCTCTTGCACATGTTATTTTTTTTTTGTAACTTTGCGCCCGATTTGTATTTTATGCATAAAAACATGGCAAAAAAAGCATTGATTACCGGAGTGACAGGTCAGGACGGTTCCTATCTGGCAGAGTTCTTACTGAGTAAGGGATACGAGGTGCATGGTATCATCCGCCGCAGTTCCGTAGATTTCCGTGAGCGTATCGCCCATCTGGAGGGCACACCGCATTTCCATCTGCATTATGCGGATATGAGCGATTCGATGTCGCTGGTCAAACTGGTAGGCAAGGTGCTGCCGGATGAGATATACAACTTGGCAGCGCAGAGCCATGTACAGGTGTCTTTTGACGCGCCGGAGTTCACGGCGGACGTGGATGCCGTGGGTGTACTGCGTGTGTTAGAGGCGGTGCGTACCAATCATCTGGAGAAGACCTGCCGTGTCTATCAGGCGTCCACATCGGAGCTGTACGGCAAGGTGGAAGAAGTACCGCAGAGCGAGACGACTCCTTTCCATCCATATAGCCCGTACGCCGTAGCCAAGCTGTACGGATACTGGATTGTGAAGGAATACCGCGAGGCGTATAACATGTTCTGCTGCTCGGGAATCCTCTTTAACCATGAGAGCGAGCGCAGAGGCGAGACCTTTGTGACGCGTAAAATCACGCTGGCTGCAGCGCGCATCGCGCAAGGCAAGCAGGACTGCCTTTATTTGGGTAATCTGGATTCGCTCCGCGACTGGGGGTATGCCAAAGATTATGTGGAGTGCATGTGGCTGATTCTGCAGCATGACACGCCGGAGGATTTTGTGATAGCCACCGGAGTGCAGCATACCGTACGCGAGTTCGCCACGCTGGCGTTCCATCACGCAGGCATCGAACTGCGTTGGGAAGGCGAGGGTATTGACGAGAAGGGAATCGTGGAAGAGGTGCGAAGAAACGATGTACAATGTAAGAAGGGCGATGTGGTTGTGGCGGTCAGTCCTGATTTCTACAGACCTACGGATGTCGTGAACTTGTTAGGCAACCCCGCCAAGGCGAAACGTGAGCTGGGCTGGAATCCGCAAAGCACGAGCTTCGAGCAGTTGGTAGCGCTGATGGTAGCGCATGACATGAAGAAAGTGGCTGCGGACAATGCCGCGGCGGAGATACGCAAGGTGAACCTCGCTGAGTTCTTGGAGAAAGGAATAGACAAATAGTTGACTATTGGACTTATCTGTCATCTCGTATGTAAGTCGGAGGTAAGTCGGAGGTAATACGTGTTCAGAATGTAAATTTTGAAATGGAGAAAAATTCAAAAATATATGTAGCCGGGCACAGAGGCATGGTAGGAAGTGCCATCGTGCGCGAGCTGGAGCGTCAGGGATATACGAATATCATCACCCGTACGCACAAAGAGTTGGACCTTTGCCGCCAAGAGGCGGTGGAAGCGTTCTTTGAGGCGGAGAAGCCGGAGTATGTGTTTCTTGCTGCTGCGAAAGTGGGCGGCATCGTAGCCAACCAGAATGCGCTGGCGGATTTCATGTACGACAACATGATTCTTGAGATGAACGTGATTCATGCGGCGTGGAAGAACGGCTGCAAGAAACTGGAGTTCCTCGGCTCCAGCTGTATCTATCCGCGTATGGCTCCGCAGCCGATGCAAGAGAGCTGTCTGCTGACAGGCGAACTGGAGAAGACCAACGAAGCCTACGCGCTGGCGAAAATAAGCGGACTGAAATACTGCGAGTTCCTGAACAGGCAGTATGGAACGGATTATATATCCGTCATGCCCACCAACCTCTACGGTCCGAACGACAACTATCATCCGGAGCACAGCCATGTGCTGCCTGCGCTGATACGGCGTTTCCATGAGGCAAAAATGTCCGGGGCGGAGAGCGTGACCTGCTGGGGAACCGGCAAACCGTTGCGCGAGTTCCTGTACGTGGATGACTTGGCGAATCTGTGCGTGTTCCTGATGAACAACTATTCAGGCAATGAGACCGTTAATGCCGGAACGGGCAAGGAGTTGACCATCAGAGAACTGACGGAACTGGTAGCCAAAGTAATCGGATATAACGGGCGGATAGAGTGGGACAGCACACGTCCTGACGGTACACCGCGCAAACTGTTGGATGTGAGCAAAGCAACGGCTCTCGGGTGGACCTATAAAACGGAACTGGAAGACGGAATACGTCTTGCATACAAGGATTTTCTCGAGAACCCGATGCGGGCGGAACGATAAAAAGTTAAGAGTTTAGAGTTTAGTGTATATAGTGCTTAGAGGGTGGACCGTTGAAAGATTTTAGTCTGGACATATACAGGGAATTGCTGGAGAAATTGCAGCAAAAAGGATATGAGTTGATCTCCTATCAAGACTATTGCCGGAATACCGACGGGATACCGACGAGATACCGTGATTCAGAAAGACGTTTTGTCATTCTCCGTCACGATGTGGACAAGCTGCCCGAAAACAGCGTGAAGACGGCGCAGATAGAGAAATCCCTGAACGCAAGAGCCAGTTATTATTTCCGGACGGGCGAGAGCGGCTGTTATGCCAAGAGCGAGACACGTCTGCCGGATGCCATCCGGACCATCGTGCGGCTGGGACATGAGATAGGCTATCATTACGAGGACATGAGTCTGGCTGACGGCGATGTGGAGAAAGCATACGCGCATTTCCTGACTTGGCTCGGTTATTTCCGGCAGTACTACGCCGTCGAGACCATATGTATGCATGGTGCCCCGACCAGCAAATGGGACGGCAAAGACTTATGGCGGAAATATGACTACAAAGCACTCGGTATCATCGGTGAACCGTATTTTGACACCGATTTCAGCGATGTGCTGTATCTGACAGACACGGGACGCTGCTGGGACGGATACAAAGTATCTGTGCGCGACAAGATACCGCAACATCAGGACGAATGGACTGCCAAAGGGTGGGTGTGGCACACCACAAAAGAGCTCCTCAAAGCGATAGAAGAAGACCGCCTGCCCAAGCACGTCATGATCACTACGCATCCCCAACGGTGGACGAATGACAGAGCCGGATGGCTGAAAGAGCTGCTGGCTCAGAAAGCAAAAAACATAGTAAAGAGAATAATAATCAGAAGATAATGAACAAACCATTGAATTTCGCATTAATCGGAGCGGCAGGATACATAGCTCCCCGTCACATCAAAGCAATTGCCGATACGGGCAACAACCTGTTGGTGGCATATGACAAGTTCGACAGCGTAGGCCGTCTGGACAGTTCGTTCCCCGACTGTTCGTTCTTTACGGAGAATGAGCAGTTTGACCGTTTCTGCTCCAAACAGATGCGGACGGACAATCCCTTGAACTGGATGTCCATCTGCACGCCGAACTACACGCACGACGCGTTCATCCGCTATGGTCTGCGTCTGGGCTGCGACGTGATTTGCGAGAAGCCGCTGGTGCTCAATCCGTAC
>JAFSLP010000041.1 GCA_017448345.1 Paludibacteraceae bacterium
ATCTTGCCATAATTCTTAATATTTAAGAGCGGGACTTGTTCTACGTAAGTGTATTATATAATATGAGTAAAACGAAGCAACGCGTCTTAACTTGATAATTGTTCTTTGTGAATATGTATCTTTTGGATTATACGCGGCGACGCTTCGGAGGACGACAACCGTTGTGTGGCAGCGGTGTTACGTCTACAATCTCTGTCACCTCGATGCCGGCACCGTGGATTGCACGAATAGCACTCTCACGACCGTTACCGGGACCCTTGACATAGGCTTTCACCTTGCGGAGACCGAGGTCGTAGGCAACCTTGGCGCAATCCTCAGCTGCCATCTGAGCAGCATACGGAGTATTCTTCTTGGAACCGCGGAAACCCATCTTACCAGCAGAAGACCAAGAGATAACCTGTCCCTCTGCATTGGCCAAAGACACGATGATATTATTGAAAGAGCTGTGCACGTGGAGCTGTCCAAGAGCCTCTACTCTAACATTTCTCTTCTTAGATGTTGCTGTTTTCTTTGCCATAATACTTTAAATCTTTAAACTTTAAACTTACTTAGTGGCTTTCTTCTTGTTAGCAACAGTCTTCTTCTTACCCTTGCGAGTACGAGCATTGTTCTTTGTGCTCTGTCCGCGTACCGGAAGACCGTGGCGATGTCTGATACCACGATAGCAACCAATGTCCATCAGTCGCTTAATACTCATCTGAACCTCACTGCGGAGGTCTCCTTCTACCTTGTATTCAGCGCCGATAATGGTACGGATCTTGGCTGCCTGGTCGTCAGTCCACTCGCTCACCTTGAGGTCGCGGCTTACTCCGGCTTTGTCCAATATCTTTGCTGAACTACTTCGACCAATACCATAGATATAGGTCAATGCGATTTCGCCACGCTTGTTCTGGGGCAAATCTACTCCAACAATTCTTATTGCCATTGATAAATGATTAATGAAAATAAATAAAAATGATTCTGTTCTGCTAAAAAGCACGCAAAGGTAGTGATAAATATTTGAATATCACACCTTTTATGCTTATTTAACAATTAGCCCTGACGCAACTTGAACTTTGGGTTCTTCTTGTTGATCAGGAAAAGACGACCCTTGCGACGAACAATTTTGCAGTCGGGAGTACGCTTCTTTAATGATGCTCTTGTCTTCATAATATGTAGTTAAATTATTTATATCTGAAAACTATTCTTCCTTTGGTAAGGTCGTAAGGACTCATCTCAACCTTCACCTTGTCGCCGGGAAGTATCTTGATGTAGTGCATACGCATCTTGCCAGAGATGTGTGCTGTTATGTCAACACCGTTTTCCAACTCTACTCGAAACATAGCATTGGAGAGTGCCTCCATGATTGTTCCGTCCTGCTCTATTGCAGCTTGTTTTGCCATAAATTATATGTTTTGTCCTTCTAATTTTTCTATTTCCTCAAACGAAGAGAGAATGTCGGCTTCTCCTTTGCGTATAGCTATTGTATGCTCGAAATGTGCAGCTGGCATGTGGTCGCGTGTGCGGATGGTCCATCGGTCAGGCATCATGTAGATATTGCTCTTGCCCATAGTTATCATGGGTTCGATGGCAATGCACATACCCGACTTTAGCAAAGGACCTCGTCCTCGGTTCCCATAATTGGGCACTTGCGGGTCCTCATGCATATCCTTGCCTATACCGTGGCCTGTCAGCTCGCGCACTATACCGTAGCCATGACTGGCGCAATGGTCCTGTACTGCGCAGCTTATATCACCCACATGTCCGCCGGCAACGGCTGCCTTGATGCCCAGATTGAGCGCCTGCTTGGTGGTCTGGAGCAATTTCTTGACTTCCTCGCTCACCTCGCCTACACAGAAAGTGTAGCAGCTGTCGCCACAATAGCCGTTAAGCTTCGTTCCGCAGTCAACGGATATGATGTCGCCTTCCTTGAGCACGGTCGCGGCATCGGGGATACCATGTACCACAACGTCGTTGACAGATGTGCAGATGCTGTTCGGGAAGGACGACCCGTATGGATTTGGGAACCCCTTGAACGTTGGCACCGCACCGTGATCGCGGATAAACTCGTCGGCAACGGCATCAAGCTCACGCGTTGAGACTCCGGGGCGTATGTGTCGGCCAACCTCTGCCAGGGTTGCCCCTACCAGAAGGTTGGCACTACGCATAAGTTCTATCTCGTCTTCTGTCTTCAGAAATATATTCATTCCTCAGAAAGAAAATTAGTAGGCAGAAATTCCACCGTTGCGAGTCTGACCCGAATTGAGCAAGCCATCATAATGGCGCATCATAAGGTGCGACTCTATCTGCTGGATGGTGTCCATTACAACACCGACGAGAATCAACAGTGAGGTTCCGCCGAAGAACTGGCTGAACGACTGCTGCACATTGAGCAATCCGGCAAAGGCTGGCATGATAGCAATGAAAGCTATGAACAGCGAGCCAGGGAATGTGATACGCGACATCACAGTGTCGATATAGTCGGCTGTTGCCTTTCCAGGTTTCACTCCCGGAATGAAGCCATTGTTGCGCTTCATGTCTTCAGCCATCTGTGTAGGATTCAAGGTGATTGCGGTATAGAAATACGTGA
>JAFSLP010000042.1 GCA_017448345.1 Paludibacteraceae bacterium
CGTATATGCGTCAAAACTCCGTTTTAACGGTAAATACTCGGATGTGCTCGCTCTCCCCACAAATTAAAATTTGCGGGGACCCCAAAGGAGCTTTCTCCGCAACTCTTCGAGTAAAAGCCTTCAAAAGACCGCCAAGTGGGCACATAAAAAATTTTTATTAGTCAAAAATTACCAACAATTATCCAAAAATTTGCATTGCTGATCAAATCAAAAAATTGGAATGGACTTATAAGTGACTATATAATAGCGCTTAACATCATAAAAAACTTAAAATATCGCAACAGTAGTAATTTATCAATATGATACAGATGCGGTAAGCAAAGTTAACGCACCACTAGTATTATTTGTCAAAAAACGTTCGCGTCCTGCCGGACATATACAAGGGCGGACGTTTTTTGACAAGCCTAAAGGCTTTCCTGTTTTGCACCGATACATATTGTCTTATGCAAGCATAGCCACTATCTATCTGCGCTAAACAGATAAAATTTCATTTTATTTGTCAAAAAAACGTCCGAGTGCTTGCATATGTGCAATTTTTGTTGTACCTTTGCAGCGGATTTACAAACCAATACAACTATGACTAAGAAAAGAAAACAAGAAAATCTTGCTTATTTATTAGAATTAGAGCAAGATATGCTTCGGAAAGGCAAACGGCTGTCGCAGACT
This sequence comes from Paludibacteraceae bacterium, assembly GCA_017448345.1. Classification (GTDB taxonomy): domain Bacteria; phylum Bacteroidota; class Bacteroidia; order Bacteroidales; family Paludibacteraceae; genus Colicola. The sequence goes on from JAFSLP010000042.1 coordinate 667, forward strand.
TTCTATGGTATGAAGCAAAGTGCCGAAGAGGCTTTGGCAAGGGGATGAGATACCTAATAGACACCAACATATTTATTTTCCAAGCAACAGACCCGCAACAACTCAATAGAGATGTAGCTGAGATTCTTGGTGACTATGAGAATCTTATTTATATCAGTACCGAGTCGCTGCGCGAGTTGATAATACATTATAATAACAAGGCTCTGCTCCGGAAATACTGGAAGACCAAGACAGATATGTTGCGTTCAATAACAACTCAATATGGTTTACAGATTTTACCTTTGGCTCCGGATGTGATGTACACATACGGCAAGATGAATCTATACCATAACGACCCTTCCGATCATGTCATTATAGCACAGGCAATCGCAATGAAGATGCCTCTTATCTCCGATGATAACAGGTTCCCCGATTACCGAAAAGAAGGTCTGGAGTTGATAGAAAACTGAATGACAGATTATATACAGGTCGCCGTCTCATGTGAACGAGGCGGCTTTTTTATTGGCTTAAGGGCAATATGGTTTTTAGGCATTCCCCGTAGCTTTCCGTTCCGTAAAACGGAAGCATTACACCAGTTCGCATAAAAAAGACGTAGTATGCGGCAAATATGCAAAATCATCACTAATAGGTATTGCATATGTCGAAAAAAAGCAGTAACTTTGCAGCGTGATTCGAATAGCAGTCATAGGAATAGCGCAAAGCGGCAAGTCTTCGCTGACGCAGGCGTTGCAGCGTTTGGCAGACCAAGGGGTCAAAGACATGCAATTTGTGGAGGTACACAACCCCGACGAGCTGCACGGTCATGCTTTCGATGTGGTTCTTCAGGTGCTTGACTCGACGCGGCTGGAGGAGTCGATGCAGCTCACGCCGCATATCATCGACGAGGAGGAGAAGATAGTCATCGCCATCGGCAGATACGACCTTCTCTTGGCAACCGACCACTCGCTGGACATCCCCAAGCTGGAGGAGCTGACGGGTGTGCCCACCTGCCGCGTGTCGGTGCGCAAGAACTACGGTTTGGAGGAATGTCTGCGGACCTTGCATGAAACAGCAGGCAGACCCGCCTCACAGGCTCACCCGATTTATCACCTGCGCGACCAAGACGACGAGGAGGCGTACCGCGCGTACGTCCACGGCGTGCTGACGCAGACGCTGACGCATGCCAAGCATGACCAACACCGGACACGGCTGGAGAAGATAGACAAAGTGCTCACCAACCCGTGGCTGGGGTTCCCCATCATGTTAGCGATTCTCTATTTCGTCTTCTGGTGTACGTTCACGGTCGGCGCTTATCCGCAGGAGTGGATAGCGCAAGGCATCGAATGGCTCTGCACCACCGCCCATGCACACATGGCTGACGGCTGGTTCTCGGGGCTGCTCATCGACGGCGTGCTGCAGGGCGTGGGCGCCGTGCTCGCCTTCCTGCCGAACATCATCATCCTCTTCTTCTTCATCTCGCTGATGGAGGACAGCGGTTACATGGCGCGTGAGGCGTATATCATGGATGCCGTGATGCACCGTGTAGGTCTGCACGGACGCTCCTTTGTACCGATGCTGATGGGGTTCGGCTGTAACGTCCCCGCCATCATGGCTGCGCGGGATATACAGAACCCCAAGGACCGCGTGCTGACGATGCTGATGGTGCCGTTTATGTCGTGCTCCGCACGTCTGCCGGTGTATATGCTCTTTGTCGATACGTTCTTCAAGGACTATAAAGCCCTCGTCATGATTTCGCTCTACGCGATAGGCATCTGTCTCTCGGTGCTGTTTGCGGTGGTGATGAAACGCACGCGCTGGTTCCGTCAGGAGCGTGACGACACGGTGAACGAGTTACCGGCGTTCCGTCTGCCGAGGGCGCGCACCACTGCGGCGCATATATGGGAGCGCGTGGCGGATTACCTGCAGAAGATATGCACGGTCATCCTCTGGGCGTCAATCATCATCTGGGCGCTGGAGTATTTCCCCTCTCAGGACCTGAACGACCTTGAGAACTCCTACCTTGCGATGATAGGCAAAGCCGTCTCTCCGGTCTTGGAGCCTCTGGGCTTCGACTGGAAGATGTCGGTCTGCCTGCTGACAGGTCTGCCCGCCAAGGAAGCCATCGTCTCCACGCTTGCCATCCTCTATGACGGAGATATCAGCACGGCAGGTTTCACGCCCCTGACGGCGTTCTCGTTCCTGCTGTTCGTGCTGCTCTATTTCCCCTGCGTAGCCACGATAGCTACGCTCCGCCGCGAGGCAGGCAAAGCATGGGCATGGTTCACCGTCTTCCACTCCCTCGCCCTCGCGTGGCTCGTGTCGTTCGTGGTATATCAAATAGGGGCATTACTGGTCAACTAGTGAACTAGTCTAACTAGTCTAACTAGTCTAACTAGTCTTGATAGTCTAACAATAAAAAACCATACCATTATGAAAAAATATCTTTTAATCCTTCTTTGTGCGTTGTGCGTTGTACCGATGTCCCTTTCGGCAAAGGCGAACAAGCAGGTTGTTGTCCTATCCTGTGACCTGCATTGTCAGGGCTGCTGCGACAAAGTGATGAAGAATATCGCCTTTGAGAAAGGTGTTAAGGACATCGTCTGCGACCTCAGCAACAAGACGGTGACCGTCACGTATGACGCCAACAAGACCAACGAAGAAGCCCTCCTTGCCGCTTTTGCCAAGATTGGCAAACCCGCTGTAGTGCTGCAACCTCTGGCTCCGGACCATGACCCCAGCGAAAGACCGCAAAGCGGTTCCTCCAAACCGAAGGAGAGGTCATCCCAAGCCTCGTCCGCAGATGCCGAAACGGGTGCTTCGACTCCCTTGTAACATACACGCAACATACGCGCAACATACGCGCGCATAGAAAACAAAAACAGACGCCCGGCAGGACGTCTGTTTTTGTTTCCGCCAAGCAAGGCGGATGGATGTGCGGAAGGCTGTATTACTTCAGCTCTGCGAGGTACTTGATAGTACGTACCATCTGGCTGGTGTAGCTGTTCTCGTTGTCGTACCAGCTGACAACCTGTACCTGATAGGTGTCGTCGTCAATCTTAGCCACCATAGTCTGGGTAGCATCGAAGAGCGAACCGAACTTCATACCGATAACATCGCTCGAAACGATCTCATCCTCGGTGTAACCGAAGGACTCGGTGCCGGCAGCCTTCATAGCAGCGTTGATACCCTCTTTGGTGATGTCTTTACCCTTAACGACAGCCACAAGGATAGTGGTGGAGCCGGTTGGAGTCGGAACGCGCTGTGCGGAACCGATCAGCTTGCCGTTCAGCTCAGGGATAACGAGACCGATAGCCTTGGCAGCACCGGTGGAGTTCGGAACGATGTTCTGCGCACCTGCACGGCTGCGGCGGAGGTCACCCTTACGCTGCGGGCCGTCGAGAATCATCTGGTCGCCGGTGTAAGCGTGGATGGTGGACATGATACCGCTCTGGATAGGAGCGTATTTGTGCAGAGCTGCAGCCATAGGAGCCAAGCAGTTGGTCGTACAAGAAGCTGCGGAGATAACTTTGTCTGCCGGAGTCAGAGTCTTGTGGTTTACGTTGTAAACGATGGTGGGAAGGTCATTGCCAGCAGGAGCGGAGATAACGACTTTCTTTGCACCAGCCTGAATGTGTGCCTCGGCTTTAGCCTTGCTGGTATAGAAGCCAGTACACTCGAGCACTACATCAATACCCAGCTCACCCCAAGGCAGCTCAGCTGCGTTCGGCTTAGCGTAGATAGTAATCTCCTTGCCGTCCACCGTGATCGAACCCGGAGTAACAACGGTCTTGCCGTCCTCAGCAAGAACAGCATCCTTGTAAGCAACAGTGTGCTTGCCCTCACCGAAACGACCAGCGAAACCGCCCTGTGCGGTATCGTATTTCAGAAGGTGAGCCAACATTTTCGGGCTGGTCAAGTCGTTGATAGCGACTACCTCGTAACCCTCTGCCTCGAACATCTGACGGAAAGCCAGACGACCAATACGGCCGAAGCCGTTAATAGCTACTTTTGTCATGATTTTAATTTTATAAGTTTATTTGTTGTTGTGTTTATGCTAATCCTAAACCTTTGCGAGTGCAAAGGTACACTTTTTTTTTGATATATGAAAATAAATCGTCTAAAAATCTTAATTTTGTTACCTGAGTTTAGCAAAAAAAGCCCTTTTGCGTCATTTGCGTCCGAAATCAGCGGGAATCTCGCCCCATGCTTTGGTGTCCCATTTGTATATCGGAGTGGTCCATGTGTTGTCGTGCAGCCACATCTCCGCTTTCCGCAGCATCATAAACAGGTCTTGGTTGGAGGCGTTCCATTCGATTTTCGTGTCGGCATGTTTTTTCTTCAGCCACGCGAGAGCCGTCCTGCTGTCAGAATACAGCGCCCACGGCAGGTTGTTCTGCTTGAGGTAAGCCAAGCCCAGCACGATAGCCAAGAACTCGCCGATGTTATTTGTGCCGTTAACGAACGGTCCCCGGTGAAAGACCTCGGAGCCAGTGTCGGCAATCACTCCCCGGAACTCCATCACGCCCGGATTACCGCTGCAGGCGGCATCCACAGCCAATGCCGGCAGGACAGGGGTGGAGAATTGAGAATTGGGAATGGAAAATTGAGAATTATTCTGTTCAGTCCCGGCTTTCGGCTTGCGTATGATATATTGTTCCGGCGAGGCAGCGAGCGCCTTTCGTGCCTCTTCGCGTGAGGCGAACCCTTTGTATTTCGCCCCCGCGAAGCCTTTGACCTGCTGTTCGCAATCCTCCCAGCAGTCATAGACGCCCGGCGTCTTGCCGCTCCAGACAACGTAATATGCCGCTTTTTTCTTTGCCATCCGGATTATTCAAATACAGCCACTTTGCGGACAATCTTCTCTCCGCCGACTTCTTCAAGGATGATATAGATGCCGTTGGACAGTTTGCCGGAGACGATGCGTCCTACCGGATCGTACATCTTCACAGAGGTGGTCTCGCCGCCCTCCGAGGTCACGGTCCGGCTGGGTATAGCTTCGTCAAACGTCATCGCGCAGGTGTAGATAGTGCTGCCGTCGGTTGTTGTCAGGCGGCAGAAATACTCGTTGGGCAGACCGCCGGTACGGAACAGGTACTGGCGTGTCTCGTCGATGAGGATATTGCCGTTCTCGTACCACTGGTAGGCGGTAAATTGTTTGCCGGAGTTGTCAATGAAGAGCAGGTCGCTCCACTTGCTGTAAATCAGGTCGCCTGCGGCTACCGTCATCTCCGCCTGTGCGGTGGAGGTACAGCTGATAGCGGCATCGCCGATGGTGAAGGTAGCGGTATAGTCTCCCGGTTGCAGTCCGGCAGGCATAGCCAGAACCAGTTCCTCCGCTGTGGCGGTGAGGTCGTAGTCCTTGCCGTCAATCTGTACGGAGAAGACATCCGGCGTACCTTGTGTCACCGCATAAGCCCACCGTACCTCTGCATCGTCATCACAGACTCTGCCGGAAGGATAGATCTTCACGGCAGGTTGTGCGCGGACGGTGAGGAAGAGCGAGTCAAAACCTTCGTTGTATTTGTGCTCCCCGAGGGTCTTAGGCGAATAGGTGACGCCGTTGTGCTGCCATGTGTAACTCTCGCCCTCGCAAATGTCCACATAGTCTTTCACGCAACCCAAGCGTGTCGGAGCATCGAAACTGTTGCCGGTGATGAGACATGCCGGCGCATCGCAGTAACGGGCGGTAACGGACAGCCCTGTGGTGTTGGTTGTGCGCATCGGCAGGATGAAGTTCGTCGGGTTGGTGGCACCGGTATAGACAGCGGTGTCGCGACCTTCGAAATGCAGCACCAGTTTGATGCCGGCAGTGTCATATGGCAGTGTGACTGCTACGGATGCGAAATAGGGCAGTTCGTTGCAGAGGACGGTAGCCGGCACACCGGAGACAGTGACAGCCTCTATCGCGTGCGTCAGCGGTGTGGTGAAGGTAGCAGAGTCTTTGCCGTTGTCCGTGTCGGCGAACTGCACATGAATCTTGTGGTCCTTGCCGTCGGCAGGAATATTGCCGATAGTGAGCCCGGTGACGGTGCGTGCGTTCTTGTCGCCCGTGACAACAGCCGCCGTCTGCTCTGCCGCTTTGTCGCTGTCCAGCCAGTAGGTGAAGGCGGCAGGGAGGTTGGTGTAATCGGCATCGAAGGTGACGGAGAGCGTCGTCTCGCAGTCCGCAGGGACGGAGGGCACGACATTCTTGATAGCGATAACCGGCTCCACCGGACGCTCGATGACGTTCACCACAATACCGGCGGAGGACTGACAGCCGGTGAGGGTGTCCAAGACATCCACGGTGACGGTGTAGTCTCCTGCGGTCACGCTTGCCGGTCTGGTGATGACGATGGCATCTTCCGTCGTACGTTTGTGCGAGGAAGCTACGCTGTTGATGGTCACGTTGAACAGATTAGGCGCACCACCGGTGACGGTGTACGGCAGACGTATCTCTGCGTCATCCTCATAGACGGTGCCGGCAGCGTTCAGCGTAATCTGCGGCAGGGGCAGCACGGTGACAAAGAGGGAGTCGCCGGGGTTGAGGGCGTTGAAAACGGTGTCCTGACCCTCTGTAGCGAACGGACCGTACGTGATGCCCGTATGGGACCATGTGTAACTCTCTCCGGCGCAGACGGTAGCAGCGTCTTTGATGCAACTGAGCCGTGCCGGTGCGTCGAAGGCGGCACTCACAGCCTTGCAAGCAGGTGCTCCTTCTATGTACGCCTCTATTGTCAGTCCGGCAGCGTCTGTGGTGGTCATAGCGATGTCGGCGGTCATCGGGTTGGCGGTGATAGCAACGGTCTCGCTGATGCCTTCGTGCACCACGATGAGGTTCTTGCCAATGACCGGGTCGTACGGCATCTCGACGATGACGGGCACAGTGTAGGAGGTCTCATCGCAGAGAACGGTAAGCGGCACGGCACCTACCGAGACGGAAGTGACGGCGCTCGTCAGCGGAGCGGTGAGGTTAACAGGACTTGCCGCACAGCTGTGGATACCACCGGTAAAGGCGACGTTGAGCACATGTGTGCCGCCATCGGCAGGCAGACCTTTCACTTTGGCTGTGAGAGTCTGCCCGGTGGCACTGTTGGGCACAAAGACCAGCGTAGCAGGGTCAGCCGCCACACCATCGACATCAACGGACAGGGTGCCGTCTTGGTTGGTGTACTTAATCTCGACATCCAAGTCGTAGTTCTTCTCACAATCCGTATGGAGGACTTTCGGCGTTACCGTCAGAGCCGGTTGTGCCGGTGAGGTGTAGGATGTCTTATGGTCACAACTTGTCGCGCCTGCGAAATATACGTTATATTCGTGTGCGGCAGGTTCGTCATCCCACGCATAACCGGTGAAGGTGTATTCAGCGGTGCCGTCATTGGTGGAGGTTGCCACCTGTTGCCCGGTGCCGGTCTTCCAGTCTTTGAAGATGATGTCATGCATCTGTCCGTTGGTGAACGATGCCGACACTTTCACTGTATACGTGCCGTCGCCGCAAGCGTAGGGCTGTACCTCCGGTGCATGGACCGTCACGGCTGGCATGTAGGGTGCTGCAACTGCGGCAAACGTATATTCGCAATCAAGAGTGGTATTGTCCGAATATACACGCAGTGTATGATTATTGCCATCTGCAACAAGGTTTTTGAGTATGCCTGTAGCAGTCTGCCATGTGGATTCTTGGTAACTCAACGACGGGTTTTCCGCATCCGTCCATTCTGTCCCATCCCATTCGTAATGCAGTTTGGTGCCTTTGAAAGCAAGATATTCGGTTGCCACCTGTAAATCAAAAGTCGTCTTGTCGCATGCTTTGTTCTGTTCGGTCAAGACAGGCTCTTTGATAGTCGGAATGCCGGGTGAGGTATAGGTGGCACTATTGCTTCCGCCTTTGTCCACACCGGCACCGTCGATTCGGGTTATCTTGGCAGTAAGCGTGTGCTCTTTTCCGTCCGCAACAAGCTTCGTGTAGAGTGCTGTCGGAAGTGTCAGATTGACGCTGTTCGGGTTAGTAGCCGGGTCGATGGGTAAAGGGTAGGGCAGTATATCTCCATAGATATTATCGGTCAGTTGCAGTGTCACAGGGAATTTATTGTTCAGCGTAGAGTAATTAACCGTCACCTCCATCGCGAAATCTGTCTTTCCGCAGGCAGGAGTCTGGGTGATTTCGATAACAGGGGCGCTGACGGTAGTCGGCGTCTCGTATATCTTGACTTTGAAGAACTCACGGGCTTTGATACTCTTGGATAGCACCGAAACGGCTTTGAACTGGATGTCATCCAAAGCAAAATCATTACCGATGGTCAGTCCGGTGTTGTTCTTATCCACCACAGAGATGGTCACATCGTCGGCGTTAAAGTCTTTTCCGAAGTATTCGCGAGTGGAGAATGTGGAGGAGTTCTGGTGCCAGTTGTAGTCCATATACTTATCCTCGTTCAGGTCAATCGGGTCGCCCAAATCCGCTTCATACCATGTGTCGTCTTCCGCATTATGGCAGCGGATATGGAATTGTAACTTACCGCAGTTCCTGCGTCCGTTGTTAACCAGTTCGCCGAAATTATTGATGTTCGCAACCCAGAACGAGAACAGGTAGGTCGTGCCACGCATCAGTTTGAGGTTGGGGTTGTCAGCAGTCGAAGCGTACCAAGCCTGCTTGTCCGCCACTTCGTCGCCGTCTATGACTGCGAGGTAACTACCGTCTCTCGGAGCTACGGGAGACATAAGCCTCCAATAGGTATTGGCGTTATTGGTTACTCCGAAGAAGCCGTATTTGTTTTTGAAAACATAGTAATGTCCTTCGCCATCCAGCAAGCTCGGGTCCGATGTGTCCTCCAGCGTCTGGTCATAGATATTCATCCTGCTCAGGTCACCTCCGTCCCATATCTGGTTGGTGTTGAGAACATTGGAGTTCTTATAGCCGGTGTGCCATTTGAAGGGAACACTCACATCCTCGAAACTACCGTTATCCATCAAATTGGTCGGCAGGGTGGGCAACGGGTTGTATTCCGTGTAGATATACGTTAACTCGTCATCGTGGTCAATGGTGGAAATCGGAACGTCCAGTGTGTTGGCTCCTGTATTCTTGATGATAGCCGGGTCTCCCTGTATGGTCCATTCCCACGGGTCTGTTCCGCTTGCGGTAGGGGTGAGGGTAGTACTCTCTTTGGGGGCGATGTCCGTCTGAGGATGGATAGTAGCATCTGTGGTTGGGGAAGGTGCGGTTGTGTAGTTGTGCATCTCGCATGAGCCCATCGATGAGAAATACGCCCGGAAATCTTCAGCCATGCCATCTGCTGTCAAACCGGGCAGGCTGAATGTCTGCGGGCTTTCGGGAGAGGGGATGGTAACAGACTTGCCGTCGCATTCAATAATCAGGTCCCCTTCACTCTTGGTGAAAGCTACGATACCGTCCATCGTGTAGGTGTTATCGCCTACATTGACAGCGGTGGGAGTCACTTCGAAAGATGTGATTTCACAACTGACTTCACAGTCTTTGTCCACAGTGACTTCTATCAATCGCTGGTCGTTGGCTTCCTTGGCGTAGAGATAATAGTACGTCACGCTTCCCGGTGTACCTACCGTCTCGTTGTTCCAGTTCATCTCTCCTTCGTCAGCCGAGGCTCTGACACCTGCCAAACCATCCACGTTCGTCCAAGTAGCGCCATTATCGGTGGTCTTGAACCACGCGTGAGCGCGCATTTCATAATTGTATGCGTACTTTCCTCCTCCTGTTTCGTAGGTGTTCGGCGTGAGGGTAAACGGGTGACCGGTGGCGTTACTGCACACAGCGATATGGTCCGCCATCAATCCCCAATAAGCAGCCAAGGCAGCAGGGGTAACACCGTTTCGGGGCTGCTCGGAATAGAGCTTGTTCCACTCGCAATATGGATCGGTGCCGTCTCCTTTTGCATTGAATTCGGAGATATAGTTATCCCAATTGTATTGGTTCAATGAAATATTCTGCGATTGGTTCCAGAACCCGTGACTTCCGTCGAAATCAAAGATGGTGGTGGATGGCGCGTGGCGTGTGAGAATGACATCGCTCCATGTTCCTGCCGGAACGGTCACTGCATAGATATTCCCGTCTATCTGCTCCGCTTTGCCGGCAAAAGCATTGGTTGAGCCGTTGTAGAAGTACGCCGAGAAAACGGCTCCACTCGTATTCCAATAGGAAATCCATGATGTTCCGGCATTGAAATACAGTTTCTGTTTGCCATCAAATGTGATGTTTGCGCACAGCGGACTGAATGTCAGTCCTAACATAAGTCCTAAGACGATATATTTTGCGTTTTTCATATCTACTCCTCCTGATTATTGGTTGTTGGTTTCTTCTTCCACGATGACTTCTACACGGCGGTCACGGCGGTGTTCCTCCAGTTCGGTGTCCTCGTTGGGCACGCGTGAACCGAAGTATTTGATACTCAGGCGCTCTTTGTCGATACCTTTGCCGATGAGGTATTTGGCAACTGCCTCGGCACGGCGGCGGGAGAGGATGTCGTTGTAGGCGTCTTCACCCTCGACGGATGCGTGTCCGCAGACAGAAATCTCGACATCGGTGTCGCTGCCCAGCACCTCGGCAATGTGGTCAATCTGCTTTTTCGCCTTGTTGGTCAGTTTGTGGCTGTCGAAGGCGAAATAAATCTTGTTGAACGACTCTATCTCTTTCGCTATGCGGTGGCGGTTGGTGTGTCTGGCGGGACCGTTCTCTTCGGGAACCACGGTGTCATGCAGATGTGCAATGATAGCGGTGTCCGTGCGTGTGACATATTCATATGTAGTGTCCGGGCGTGTGGAGTATTCGAAATAATCCACCATCTTGGGAGTGGGGCGGGGTACGTAATGCCAGTGTACGCCGATTTTCACGCCCGCTTCCCACGGATGGGACGGACCGGCCATATCCAGTTCATAGGCTCCTACGTAGGGGTCCATGAAGGTGAAGGTCTTGTCCCGCCAGCCTATCGGTGTGCGTTCGCTCTGCGAAGAGCTGTGTGCATCATTGGCGGAGACATTGGCATAACCGCCCACGAAGAGGTCTATCTGTCTGGTCAGCTGCACCAGCAAACCGAGGTCGGCGAAGATGGCTGCTTGCGGGCGTAACTTCAGATTGCCGACGGACCAGTCCTCGTTCTCATAGTTCTTCACGCCGAACTCATGCACGTCGTCCAGCGTCAGGTTCCATGCCGGATAATAGCCCGAATGGGCTACGGTGCCCTCTTCAATGCGGTATTTGGTCATCACGGTGAAGGACGGAGCAACGCCCAAAGCCGCGAAGATACCGTATTTCTTGTCCTCCGGCAGCCATTGGAACTGCAGGGAGAGAGGTATGCCGATGTTATGGATAGTCTGGCGCTCCTTCCAGCGGCGGATGTCCGAGATATGGTCATAGTGCTGCTCGGTGTCCGTGTCGGTCTGGTCCAGCCATTTGTATTGACCGCCCGGGTGCGCGTAAGACATATAATCGGTGAACCACAGTCCGGCACCGATACCCCAGTTCTGGTGGAAGAACCACGCATACTGCAACTGGAAGAGCGCACTCACGGAGCCCTTGACGACACTCTCCGTGCCGCTAAGACCATAGCCCAGCGTACCGTAACCGATACCCACATGCGCCTCGATGTAATGTCCGCGGCGGTCGGTGGAATCGGCAGAAATCAGCTCCTCACGCTGCTTGAGCGTACTGTCCTGCACCATGGTGACGGTTGTGACAGTGTCGGTAAAATGCCGGATGATAGTGTCGTTATGCGCACTGATTACGCCGGAGACACCCAAAACCAATACAAGAAGTAAATGTTTCTTCATAGTGATTAAGATTTGTTCGTTATTGTGACCCGACCGGGAATCGAACCCGGAGCGTCCTCCCGTTGAAGCGGGAGGAGCGGCCTCCGCCTAG